>JAAYNT010000083.1 GCA_012520715.1 Acholeplasmataceae bacterium | reverse complement strand
TTTTCATTTATATAAAATCTCCTTCATTTTATATGCGCTTTTATACATATTTTTTATTCATACTATATAATAATACCACATAATATAAAATATATCATATTATATGTATGTAATACATACTTATTTATAGAAAAGTCCAAATCTCAACCGATTTGGACCTTTTATTTTAATAACCTTATTTTAATAAATTGACTTTAAATATGGTACTTCTAGTTTTACTTGTTCAATTAAATCCATACCATTTATATATGATATTTTAACATCAGTAACTAAAATGTCTGGTTTTAGAGTAATTACTCCTTCTAGAGCATCAGCTCCATTTTTAAAAATTCCAACAATTTGGTAGTTGTTGGATTTTTCTAAGATGATTTTTTCAAGTCTTTATCTTACGTCTTTTTCATCATCGACTATAATTACTTTGTATAATTTATTTTTTCCTTGTTTTTCTAAATTCATAATCAGATTTAATAATTTCTTTTAAATTACGAGTTGGCTCCCAATTTAAAAGCTTTTTAGCTCTTTTGTTAGAAGCTATCAATACTGCTGGATCTCCTTCTCTTCTAGGGCCTTTAGTATATGATAGTTTGGAAATTGTATTAGCTTCATTAACTAGTTCTAAAACGCTGTATCCAGCATTTGAACCTAAGTTAATCTCAGCTGATTTATTACCATTTAATAAATATTTTAAACCTTCAATATGAGCAATTGCTAAGTCTGTAACATGAATATAATCTCTAATACATGTGCCATCAGGTGTTGGATAGTCAAATCCAAATACGCTAATTGGACCACGATAACCTAACATTGACTCGGTAATAATAGGAACAATATGAGTAAGTTTATCGCTTATTAAACCACTTCTAAGTCTTGAATCAGCTCCAGCTACGTTAAAATATCTAAATATTACATAATCTAAATCATAAGCTTTTGAGCTCCATTTAATTAAATTTTCGGCTGCAAGTTTTGACTCACCATACGGATTAATTGGAATTTTTAAGTCATCTTCTTGGCAAACACCATTTTCCGGTTCACCGTAAACTGCTGCAGTTGATGAGAAAACTAAATGTTTAACCCCAAATTCAACCATCGCTTCTAATATTAATCTAACACCTTCAAGGTTGTTATGATAATAACTAAGTGGTTCTTTTACGCTTTCTGGAACTACGATTTTAGCTGCAAAGTCCATAACTGCATCAACTTTTTCAGTTTTAAACACTTCTTTTAAGTCATCATAATTAGTAATATCACCAACATATAACTTAACTCCTTTTGGAACTAATTCTTTATGTCCTGTTGATAAGTTATCTAATACAACAACTTCAAAGTTTTGATCTAACAATTCTAAAACAACATGGCTTCCAATATATCCAGCGCCACCGATTACTAAAACTTTTTTCATATTTTTATTTCCTCTTATTGTCAAATTTTTCATTCATAATAAGTTTATCACTTTTATTATTAAATAACAAATTGATTAAATATAACCATATCAATAGTAAATAAGGCTAGATAAAGAAAAAAACTGCCGAGGCAGTTTTTTTATCTTCTTAATCCTAATTTTTGAATTAATGCTTGGTATCTTGCAACATCGTTTTCTCTTAAGTATTTAAGTAAGCTACGACGGTGACCGATTTTCATAAATAAACCACGTTTAGAATGAAAATCTTTTGGATGTACATGTAAGTGTTCGTTTAACTCATTAATTTCATAAGTCAATAGTGCAACTTGTACTTCTACTGATCCTGTATCGTTTGAATCTACTTGATACTCTTTGATAATTGCAGATTTTTGTTCTTTTGTAAGTGCCATAATCTATATCCTTTCTCGTTTAACTGAAGTCTAGGCGGCATCCATAAACCTCGTTAACGCCTTTTCTATTGTAGCATAAATAATAATTTATGCAAACAATTTAAATTTTGATGAATTGGTCGACGTTTAAAACAAAGACCGTTGCACCACCAATTTCAACTTCAATTGGAAGAGCACTATATGTACCAAATTCATTAATAATCGTATTTGGAACCATTTTAGTTCGCTTTTTACTATGATTTTCAATGATTTCTAATACTTGAGGTACTTTTTCATCGTTAACGCCGATTAAAAATGTGGAGTTTCTAGCGCGTAAAAATCCACCGGTTGTTGCTAGTCTAGTTGCAAAAAACTTGTGTTCTACAAGTGCTTTTTGAACCTTATTAGCATCATCATTTGAAACAATTGCGATAATCATTTTCATATCTCTTCACGCTCCTAGAAATATTTTATCATACTTTGTATGTTTTTGATAATTTTTTAATATAATTCTCATCTTTTTGTAGTTGTAAAATTAGCTCTTCTTTTGAATTAAACTTCTTTTCTGGTCTGACCCATTTTAAAAACTCAATTTTTACTTCTTCTCCGTAAATCATTTGATCAAAATCAAAGATATAAACTTCTAGTTTTTTTGAATGGCTATAATTTACAGTTGGATTATAGCCAATATTAGCCATCCCAAAATAAACTAAATCATCATGACAAATCTTAACAAGATATACTCCTTTTGGAGGTAAGACTAAATTATCATAATCTAAGTTTGCGGTTGGAAAACCTAAAACTTTACCGCCAATTTGATTACCATAAATTACTTCTGCACTAAATTCATACGGATGATTTAATAAGTTTCTAGCCATATCTAAATCACCATTAATAATTAAGTCTTTAATTAAGGTAGATGAGACTAATTTATGATCTTCGTAAACATCAGATACAACATAAACGTCAAAATCTTTTTCTAAGTCTTTTGGCTGTCCAATGCCTTTTTGTCCAAAGCGCCAGTCTTGACCAATAACGATCTTTTTAACGTTTAATTGCTTTAAAAAAATAATCATTTCATCAACACTTAAACTTGCAAACTCTTTGTTAAATTCTACTTGATATAAAATATCAATTGGGTAGTTTTTAAATAGTTCTATTTTATCTTTGCTAGTAACAATTGTTTGAAATTTATCTTTGGTAAAAAATTGCATCGTATGAGGTAAAAAAGTAATTATACCTTTCATATAAGAATCATCAAACGATAAAAGTTTATTTATTAAAGCTTGATGACCAAGATGAACTCCATCAAAGTTACCAATTGCTACTGCTAGTGGTTTATCATTATGTATTTTTTTATAACTATTTGTAATAACTTTCATACTCTCTCCTAAAACATAATTTTTGGACGATATCTTCCATCATTTGTTGGTTCATATAGTGCAATAACTTTATCATTTTGATCTAAAATAACAAAACTTGATTTAATGTCTGTTTGTCTAGAGTCTAGCCAAACACCATTTTTTACTAAATTAGTAGTAAAATTATCAAACTTAAAACTTGGATAATTAGTAAAATATTCTTCTATTGAAATTAATTTATAATTATCAATAGATGTTGCATCACGAACATTAAATGGCCCCACAGATAATCTTCTTAAGGCCTTTAAGGCAGCAAATTCACC
>JAAYNT010000082.1 GCA_012520715.1 Acholeplasmataceae bacterium | reverse complement strand
GATGGCAAAAAAGTAAAACTATTTAGCTTAAGTTCCAATGTTCCTTTAGCTAAAGAAATTGCAAAAACTTCTGATATTCCACTATCAGTAGTAGATGTCTTAAAGTTTGCTGACGGTGAGATTAGTGTAAACATTGAAGAAAGCGTTAGAGGATGTCACATTTTTGTTATTCAATCAACATCATCACCGGCTAATGAACATTATATGGAATTATTTATTATGATTGATGCATTGAAGCGTGCTTCAGCCGCCTCAATTAACATAATAATGCCATATTATGGCTATTCACGACAAGATAGGAAGTCACGATCAAGGGAACCGATTACTGCTAAACTAGTTGCAGATATGATTCAATCAGCAGGAGCTAGTAGAGTTGTTTGTATTGATTTACATGCTGGTCAGATTCAAGGATTTTTCGATATTCCAATCGATAATTTCCCTGCTGCCCCACTTATTGCTACTTATTTCAAACGTAAAAAAATTAATGACCTAGTTATTGTATCACCAGACCATGGTGGAGCAACAAGAGCTAGAACATTTGCTAGATTATTAGGTGGCGCTCCGCTTGCAATTATTGATAAGCGTAGACCACAACCAAATATGGCTGAAGTTGTTAATATTATTGGTGAAGTTAAAGGAAAAACAGCACTAATAGTTGATGATATTATTGATACAGCTGGCACATTAATAGCTGCTGCTCAAGCACTTAAAAATGCAGGAGCAACCGAAGTGTATGCAGCTGCATCACACCCAGTATTATCACCTCCAGCAGTTGAAAGATTAGAAAATTCTTGTATTAAAGAAGTAATAGTTACAAATACAATAGATATAAAAGAAAAAACGTCCAAAAAGATTAAACAATTATCAATTGGACCATTACTTGGAGAAGCAATTCTTCATTTAGTAAAAGACGAAGCCATTAGTCAAATATTTAATAGAATGGATGAGGAGTAATGAAGTTAATCATTGGCCTAGGTAACCCAGGCTTAAAGTATAAACATACAAGACACAACCTAGGATTTATGGTTGTTGATAAGTTAGCAGAAAAAATTGGCCTAAAATGGAAATATAGCGCCAATTTTAATGCTGAAATAATCGAAACAACCCTCAAAGGTGAAAAAACCATCTTATTAAAACCACTAACTTACATGAACTTATCAGGTCAATCAGTTGTAAAGGTTGTTAATTATTATAATGTTGATCTTGATGACATAATTATAGTAGTTGATGATTTAGCATTAGATACTGGTAGATTAAGATTAAGAGAGTTTGGTAGTGATGGTGGTCACAACGGACTAAAAAATGTTGATTTACACTTGAAATCAAATAGATACAAGCGTATTAGAATTGGGATAGGACAAAGTACTACTCCAGAAGTAAATGATTATGTATTAGGTAAATTTTCTAAGCAAGAACTAACTATTATTACTAATGCAATCGATGATGCATCAGATGCATTACTATATTTTATAGAAAATGTTCCTTACTTAGATATTCAAACTCGATATAACACCCAAAAAGATTAAAGTGGAGTTAGATAATATCGAAATATTTCTAAATCAAAAATATGAATCTTTGTTTCTAGATATTAAAACCGGAAACAAGTATAAGCAAAGTAATATTTACTTTAACTTATTAATGATTAAAAACAGTTTTGTTTCTAAAAATAAAACTGTTTTTGTCGTTTTACCTAACTTATTTGAAGCTCAAAAATATTACGATCTCTTATCCAGTTATTTGGGAGAAGAAAGTGTACTTTTATACCCAGTAGATCCAACACTTACAACTTTAATGGCACTTGGGAGTGCAGAGTTTTTAAATGAAAGATTATATACGATAAGGTCTTTAATAACCAATAAACCACATATTGTAGTAACTACATACGAAGGTTTAAAGAAAAGAACCTTATCTGTTGATGATTATAAAAATTCAGTTAAGACTCTTTGTGTTAATGATGAGATTGAAATTGAAAGTTTAGTTAACACACTACACTCAAATGGTTATCAAAGAAATTACATTGTTGAAAAAGCTGGTGAGTATAGTGTAAGAGGTCATATTGTTGATATATTTACAAAAGAAAGTCAGTTTCCATACAGGCTAGATTTCTTTGGAAATCAAATTGATGAAATTAAAATATTTGATATTAACGATCAAAGATCATTTGATAGTTTAGATAAAATAGAAATTATGCCACTTAATGAAATCTTTTATACAGATGAGATAAAAGAAGTAGCTATAAAAAGATTAAAAGAACATTTTAATGAATATAAATTAAATGAAAAAGAAACTCAAAAACTTAATATTGATTTAGAAAACATTAATGAACGTAGATCGATGTCTACACTATCATTGTATTTGCCATTTTTTACTAATAAAAAAACAAATATATTAGATTTTTCTAAGGATCATGATGTTTTTATTATTAATAAACATCAAATGTTATTAAATGAGAAAAATTATGAAGATGATTTAAAAGCTTTTTCAATTAGCTTAGGAAACTCAAAAGCATTTGCAGGAATTCCCTATTATTTACCATTTGAAAAAGCAATCACAAAAGATGTAATAGAAATTAACAATCTAGGCACTGAAGATGGTAGTAATACCATCTCTTTGCATGTTTATGATGTTAATTACTATTCAAATAACTTTGAGTTATTTTACTTAGATAACAAAGATAGATTTAATGACTTTACAACAATAATAACTATTACAAAAGAAGATATTTATAAAAAACTATGTATCTTTTTAAATGAAAAAGGAATATTAATAAACGAAGGTTCAGTTATAGAAGGAAGAGTTAATGTATTAAATGAAGAACATTACTTTAACTTTATTGATGAAAGACATAAAATTTTAGCGATATCTGATTCTCATTTAGTATCAAATAAAATTAGGCCAAAAATTAGATATAGAAGTGTTTTAAATCAATCAACTAAAGTTAGTAATGTTTATGAATTACAAGAAGGCGATTACGTTGTTCACTATGAGCATGGAATCGCAAGATATTTAGGACTTGTAACAATGGATATTACTGGTGTTAAAAGAGATTATTTACATCTTCAATATGCAAACGATGAAAGTATGTATATTCCAGTAGATCAAATAGACTTAATTTTAAGATATGGCGGAGCAAAAGGATCAGCTCCAAAGTTATCTACCCTAGGTAGACAAACTTGGAATAAAACAAAAGCTAGAGTTAGACAAAGAATTAAAGATTTATCAGATAAACTTTTAAATCTTTATGCCGAAAGAGAAGTCTCAGAAGCTTTTAAATTTAGTGATCACAAGGAAATAGAAACGGATTTTAAGCAAGACTTTATATACGAAGAAACAAAAGATCAACAAATCGCAATTGAAGAAACCATGCAAGACATGACTAGCGATAAGTTAATGGATAGACTAATTATTGGTGATGTTGGCTTTGGAAAAACTGAAGTTGCTATGAGAGCAGCCTTCAAGGCTATTCTTGATGGCAAACAAGTAGCATACTTAGTTCCAACAACAATCCTTGCAAGACAACACTACTATACTTTTAAAGATAGATTTGACAAGTATGGAGCAAATATTGCTATGTTGAGCCGTTTTCAAACAACATCCGAACAAAATAAAATAGTTGAAAGACTAAAAAAAGGACTAATTGATGTCGTTATTGGAACTCATAGATTACTTTCAAATGATATTGGATTTAGAGATTTAGGACTTTTTGTAATTGATGAAGAACAACGCTTTGGTGTTGAGCATAAAGAAAGAATTAAAGAAATGAAAGTTAATGTTGATACCTTAACTTTAACTGCAACTCCAATTCCAAGAACTTTGCAAATGTCTTTATCAGGTTTAAAAGACTTCTCAGTAATTGATACACCACCTATGAATCGTTATCCAATTCAAACATATGTTTTAGAAAGAAACGACACCATCATAAAAGAAGCTATAGAAAGAGAAATAGCTAGAGGAGGACAAGTATTTTACTTACATAACCGAGTTCAATCAATTCCAAAAACTGTTGAAAGACTTAAAAAACTAGTTCCTCTAGCTAATGTAAGATATGCTCACGGTAAGATGAACCGTGATGAAATAGAAGAAGTTTTAGAAGATTTTATTAATCATGAGTTTAATGTCTTAGTTTCAACTACAATTATTGAAACAGGTATCGACATACCAAATACTAATACAATTATTATTCATGACTCAGATCAACTTGGTTTAGCGCAGCTATATCAAGTAAGAGGAAGAGTAGGAAGAAGCGATAAAATCGCTTACGCCTACTTAATGTATGACCCAAGAAAGATTCTAACTGAGGCAGCAAGAAAAAGATTACATGCTATTGAAAGATTTACTGAACTTGGTGCCGGCTTTAAAATTGCCATGCAAGATTTATCAATTAGAGGAGCTGGTGATTTATTAGGACGTGAACAATCAGGTTTTATTGATTCAGTTGGCCTTGAGATGTATACCCAGCTTTTAAATGAAGTTATTACAGGTAAAGAAAAAGAAATTACTGTTAATAATGAAGTATACGTCGCTCAGCACGTTGCCCCAGAATATGTCAATAATGATTTAGTAAGAATAGAAATTCATAAATCAGTATCAAATATTAATACTATTAATGATGTTGAAGATTTAAAAAATGAATTAACCGATAGATTTGGAGAAATCGATCAAGAATTGATTTTATATATGTATGAAAAACTATATAAAAAACAAGCTTATAAACTTGGAGTAGAAAAACTAAATCAATCCCAAGATACAATTGAGTTAATAATTAGTAAAGAAAAATCTAAAGAAATTGATGGCAACTATCTATTTGAACTTGCCCATCATTATTCCACTCCAGTTAGACTTAGTTTTTTAAGAGAAAGAGTTGGAATTAAGTTTGATTTAAAAGGCGAAAAGAGACATTGGTTATACATAGTTAATATTTTTATAAGTAACTATTTAAACCGATAGGTTTCTTTGAATAACATATACTAATAATGTATAATAATAAAGGTGATAAAAATGTATGATGTAATTATTGTAGGTGGTGGACCCGCAGGGATATATAACGCATATGAATTTATGCTAAAAGCGCCACACTTAAAAGTGTTAATGATTGATAAAGGATTTGACATTTATAATCGTAGATGTCCAATTATTAATGGACAATTAGAAAAATGTCCTGTTGATAGAACAGGCTATGTTGGATGTCATCCAGCATGTTCAATCACATCTGGATTTGGCGGATCAGGAGCTTATTCAGATGGAAAATTTAATATTACATCAGAATTTGGGGGATGGATGACTGATTATCTTGATAAAGATATTGTTTTTGATTTAATCAAATATGTTGATTTAATCAACTTAAAACACGGTGCAACTACTAATATTACTAATCCCAACACACCAAAAATTAAAGAAATTGAAAGAAGAGGTCTAGCTACGGGCTTAAAACTATTAAGAGCACAAGTTAGACACTTAGGAACTGAACAAAACTTAGAAATCATGAAATCAATTTATGATACATTAAAAACTAAAATTGATATGATGTTTAAAACTGAAGTTAAAGACATCATTATTGAAAACAAACAAGCCGTTGGTGTTCAGTTAAAAGATGGAACTATTATTAAAGCTAATTATGTATTTGTTGGAGCTGGAAGAGAAGGAGCTAACTGGTTACATGGAATAGCTAAAAGTCATAATTTAGAAATTACTAATAACCAAATAGATATTGGAGTAAGAGTAGAAACTAATGATTTAATAATGGAAGAAATTAACGAAAACTTATACGAAGGTAAGTTTGTCTATAATACAAGTGTTGGAACTAGCGTTAGAACATTTTGTTCAAACCCTAGTGGTCACGTTGTTGTTGAAAACCACAACGGAACAGTTCTAGCTAATGGACACGCTTATAATAATCCTGAGTTAGGTTCAACTAATACTAACTTTGCACTGTTAGTGTCTCATCACTTTAATGAGCCGTTTTCTGACCCACACAACTATGGACATAAAATTGGTAGAATTGCCAATCAACTAACAGGTGGTACAGTTATTATTCAAAGATATGGTGATCTACTTCGCGGTAGAGCAACAACAAAAAGAGATTTAAGATCTAACTTTGTTACACCATCACTTAAAGAAGCTGTACCAGGAGATTTAGGATTAGTATTACCTTATAACACACTGCTTTCTATTATAGAAATGATAGAAGCACTTAATAAAGTTACTCCAGGTATCGCAAGTGAGCACACTCTTTTATACGGAGTAGAAACTAAATTCTACTCAGCACGTATTGAAGTAAATGGGTATTTTGAAACTCAAATTAAAAACTTGTTTATCGGAGGAGACGGTGCAGGTATTACAAGAGGGCTAGCACAGGCAGGTGCTAACGGAGTATGGGTAGCAAGAGAAATCATTAAAAGAGAAGGTGCGAAATGAAAACAATAGTTGTAATAGGAACAGCATGGGGCGATGAAGGAAAAGGTAAAATTACTGACTTCTTAGCTAGTAAAGCTGATATAGTTGCCAGATTTCAAGGTGGCAACAACGCCGGTCATACTGTAATAGTTGACGGTGAATATCATTTATTTCAATTACTACCATCAGGAGTAGTTAACCAAAAAACTACTAACTTAATGACTAATGGTATGGTAATTGATCCAAAAGGATTAATCGAAGAATTAGATGAGCTTAAAAACCCAAACTTAAAACTGTTTATCTCAAATAGAGCACACGTCGTTATGCCTTATCATTTAGCAATTGAACATGCTAATGAACTTAGAAAAGGTAAAGATAAACTTGCCACTACCGGTCACGGTATTGGCCCAACTTATTCCGATAAAGCAAACCGCATTGGTCTTAGAATGGATGCGTTTGTTGGTCCTAATTTTAAAGAAGAATTAACTAAAATTATTAATCTTAAAAACATTGAAGCTGATAAATTAGGAATTCCGCACTTTAATGTTGATGAAATCTATGATGAATACAAACATTACGCTCAAAGACTTAGACCACACGTTATTGATACATCAATTTATTTAAATGAACAAATTGAAAAAGGTAAAAAAGTACTATTTGAAGGTGCACAAGG
>JAAYNT010000081.1 GCA_012520715.1 Acholeplasmataceae bacterium | reverse complement strand
TAACAAGAGCATATGAACTCTTGCTACCTAATTCAGTTGGAAGTTTTGTAGAAACAATAGAAAAAAGCGGTGGCCCATTTAGTATTCCAGTAGAATTAATATTACTTGAAACTCTAAAAAATAACGACCAGCTACAAACTGAAGCATTAAAACTAATTCCAACTGTTCACAAAACAGATTGGTTTACTGCTGACACAGCTGGATTTATTATGGCAGCAACAAGTGGGTTTGAAGTAGAAACTTCAAATCTAGTATCTTTTATCAAACAGTTAACAACCGAACAAGGTGTTAAAGGCTGGGATGATAAACCAGCAAGTGAAACAACAGCTATGGTTTTATTAGGCTACATCTCACAAGGTTTAGATATTAGTATTGAATATGAAGCAAACGCAAAAGTGAACTTATATGAGGCATTAATGGAGTTTTATGTACCAACTGAAAAAGGCTTCAAGAGCCGTTTAGACCACAATAACGCAGATTTAGAATTTGCAACACCACAAGTCTTTGCAGCACTTGCATTATATAGAACTTATTTATTAACAGGACAAAAACTTAACTTATATTATTAATGAAACAAAAAAATATAATTATTAATATAACTCTATCTATAATAGCCCTAGTAGCGATCGCTTTGGCGGTTATTGTTATTTCAAAAAGACCAACATCTGAAGAAGTTGGTCAAATTAAAATAGAGTTAATTGATATAGATAAAAATATTATAAGCGAAAAGACTCATCCATTCGAATCTAATGATACTTTATTTAAAATCTTAGATACAAATTATGAAGTTTTATATGAAGTATCTGCATATGGGAAGTTTTTAACTAAAATAGATAATCTTGTGGCACCAAAAGATGGTTCCACATTTATTAGAATTGAAATAAATGGTGAAATATCTACTGTTGGAGTAGACGGAATAAAACTAAAAAACAATGACACAATTACTTTTAGAATTGTAAAAATAGGTGATTTTTCATGAATAAAAATCACACTAAACTACAAAGAATAGTTTTAATATCAATATTAACAGGTATCCTATTTGTCCAAGAACAAATCCTAACTCCACTACCTAATATTCAACTTACTATCTTTTTAATAGTTGTTTATTCTGTAGTATTTACGTTAACTGAATCAATTTTAATGATTACAGTACACGTACTACTTGATAATATTTTATTGGGATCACTAAATTTAGTAACATTTCCTTTTATGCTAATAGGATATTTAATTATTCCAATTACACTTAAGACTATATTTAGAAAAATAAGATCACCAAGAGCCCTAGCTTTACTTGGAATACTTTATGCATTTATTTATTCTTGGATATTTATTATTCCAAACATATGGTTATTAAAAATACCATTTTCGGTATATTTAATTCAAGATATACCATTTGAAATATTACTTGCAGCATCTAGTTTTCTTACAATCTTATGGTTGTATGAACCTTTTAAAAAGGTAATTGATATGTACATACCACAAACAAATAAAAAAGCTCAAAAAGAGCCTATCGATAATGAGGAGGAAATATAATGGAAAAAGGTTATATCCAAGTTTACACAGGTAATGGGAAAGGAAAAACAACCGCTTCAATGGGACTTGCTACAAGAGCCCTTGGAGATGGTAAGAAAGTCTTTTTTGGACAATTTATGAAAGGTCATAAAGACTCAGCATATAATATATTTGAAAATATAGATGAAATTACTCTTCATTTATTTGGTGGTAAAGCCTTCGTTGGCAACAACCCCAAAGAAAGTGATAAAATTATGGCTCAAGAAGGAATAAAACTATCAATTGAAGAGTTAAAAAGTGGTAAGTATGACGTTTTTATTCTTGATGAGATTAATGTAGCATTAATGATTGATCTTATTTATAAAGAACAATTCGATGAATTAATTAAATCAAAACCTGAACACACAGAATTAATATTAACGGGTAGATATGCTCCTGATTATGTAATAGAAGTAGCTGATTTAGTAACTGAGATGAGAGAAATAAAACACTACTATAATGACGGAGTTATTGCTAGAAAAGGAATTGAATTTTAACTATACATAAAAGAAAACCACCAAAATCATGGTGGTTTTTTTGTTAGCTAGGAAATTGTATCGTACTTTCAAAAAAGTATTTAAATTTATTATTAAAGTCAAAAAGCCTT
>JAAYNT010000080.1 GCA_012520715.1 Acholeplasmataceae bacterium | reverse complement strand
AACACCATTAGAACTAATATTGCTGATATTACGTAGTAAAGTGTATTACTAATCATGGTGACCACCTTTAAAGAAGCTTAACATCCTATGTGTTACTAGAAAACCGGCACTAACATTTATTGTTGCACCTAGAATTGCAAGTGAGCCAACAATTATTGAAAATATATTATTTGGATCTTGTTTTAACAAGATTGACGTTGCAACTATTGCTCCAATTAATGTAATACCCGAAAATGCATTCATCCCGCTCATTAATGGAGTATGTAACAGTGATGGAACATTTTTAATTAAAAAATAACCAATGATACTAGCAACAATAAAAATTGCTAATAATATTATTTGTAAAGTGTTCATTTATGTTTCCTCATAGCTTCCTTAGTTCCTTCATGAACTAATTTATTTTTATGAGTAACTAGTATTGATGATATAATTTCATCTTTTAAATCAAGGTTAAGTTTGTTATCAACAATAACATACTTAACTAAATTATAAACATTTTCAGCAAACATATAAGTTGAACTAGTTGGGATTAAACCTGGTAAGTTTTTAGTACCATCAATAGTTACACCATTATGTTTTACTACTTCTCCTGCAACTGATAACTCGCAGTTTCCACCTTGATCAATTGATATATCAACAATATATGAATCTGGTTTCATTTGTTCAACCATTTCTTTTGTTAGTAGAATTGGTGCTTCTTTTCCAAATACTAGCGCTGATAAAATAACAATATCAGCATTTTTAACGTGTTCACTTAATACTTCTCTTTCTTTTATTAAATATTTATCTGGTAGTTCATTAGCATGCTTACCATCTTTACTAACGGCAATTTTATTAGGAATATCTAGATCGATTATCTTAGCTCCAAGTGATTTAGCTTGTTCGTTAGCTTCCTGTCTAATATCTACTGCAAACACTTGAGCACCTAAGCCTCTAGCTGTTGCTATTGCACGTAAGCCCGCTACACCTGTTCCAACAACTAAAACATTAGCTGGTTTAATCATACCAACTGCTGAACCAACCATTGGCATAAACTTAGAAATACTATTGGCAGCAATTAACACTCCTTTATAACCTGCACATGCTGACATGCTAGAAAGTGGATCCATTGGTTGAGCTCTTGAAATTCTTGGAACTCCGTCTAATGTTAGTGATATTATTCCTTTTTCGGCAAGTCTTAAAACCATTTTGTGGTTTTGAGGACTTGCTGGATGAAGGAATGTAATTAAAATTTGACCTTCATGCATCATATCAATTTCATGTAAATTTAAATTTTCATTTAGTTGTGGTTCTTTTACTTTTAAAATTACTTCGGCTTGATTGTATAAGTCTTTTATACAATCAACAATTTTAGCTCCAGCACTAATATAATCCTCATCTTGATAAAAAGTGTTTTCGCCAGCTCCTTTTTCAACTAAGACAGTATGACCATCATTAATTAGTTTTTTAACTGTCTGCGGAGTAGCTGCAACTCTTAATTCATTTAATAAAATTTCTTTTGGAACTCCAATAATCATTTCTCTCACCTCAATTAATATTATATATAATTATAATAACATAATGTAAGCGCTTAATTCAATATCATTGCCTAATAAAAACCATCAACATTTAAAGTTGATGGTTTAGTCTTATTTTTTAATAATTTTCGATAAATGGCCGCCTTTAATTAAATCAAAGTAATTAACCCGATTTTTAATATTATCTAAATTAATATCTTGTTTGTTAATTATTAAATCTTGTTCTTCAAGATGAATTAAAATCTCATCAGCTACCGGACCTGATATTACATACTCTCCACTTGCTGGATTTAGTGGATAAAAGCCCATCACACTAAATAAATACCAGCTACTCATTGAGCCATTATCTTCATCACCAGGAAATCCAGTAATTGTTGGTTCGAATAGTTTGTGGACTATATTAGTAACTATTTCGTTTGATTTTT
>JAAYNT010000006.1 GCA_012520715.1 Acholeplasmataceae bacterium | reverse complement strand
TTACTTGAAAACTTATAAGCTAGTGAATCACTATCATTAGCTTCTAAATCAAGATGAAGATCAGTTAGTTTACCATAAATGGCAGATCTATCACTTGAAGTAATTTGCTTAATAAAGGTCTCAAGAGTATCAATGTTTCTAACTTCTTCAATTTTGGAAATGTTTGTTACTTCTTCTTGAGTTAATAATTCGCCGTCCCATAGGGCACGCTCTGGTGAGCGTATTTCTTTAAATATTAGTTCTTTAATTTGATTATTACTTCTAATCATCACAAGTGCCATGTTGGCTTCTTCTAATCCGGTTAAGTAGAAAAAGTTTCTGTTTATTACAAATGGAAAAAATTGATCAGCTGTTTTTTTAAGGGCACGTCCTGAAAAAATGATCAAAATACTTTGATTATTTATTTTTTCCATTAAATGTTTTCTTCTGATTTGCTGCATAATAATCTCCTATATTTGATTAGTAAATTCTAATACTTCTCTTACTACTTTATTTAATTGCTCTTCAGCATCATATTGATTTTGGCCAATTACACTAAAATATATTTTTAACTTTGGCTCAGTACCTGATGGTCTAAAAATAACCCACATTCCATTATCAAAGTAAAACTTTAAAACATTTGATTTGTGTAGTTTAATATCTTTAGTACTACCATCTGGGTAGAATGTCTTAGATTTTAAGACATCATCATATTTTACTAGTTCATGATCTTTTAATTTAATACCATTTTCTCTTACATAGTCCATAATTTCTTTAATTTTAGCTTGTCCTTCAAGACCAGTTAAAACTAAGTTATGAGTATACTCAAGATAGAAGCCGTATTTTTCATAAATTTCATGTAAATAGTCAATAAATGTTCTTCCTTGGTCTTTTAACCATGAAGCTATCTCAGCATACATATAAACTTGCTGAACCGCATCTTTATCTCTTACAAAGTCTGAAATAATTGAACCAATTGACTCTTCACAGCCAAATTGGAATTTGGCTTTACCTTCAATTAATAGGGCTTGTTCACCAACAAATTTAAATCCTGTTAAAACTGCAACCGCATTTTGTCCAAATGATCTAGCAATTTCTAATATTAAATCGGTTGTTACAATTGTTGAGTAAACATAACCATTAGGTTCTAAAATACCTTTGGCTTTTCTTTGGCTTAGTAAATAATAAACTGTAATAGCTGCTCCTTGGTTTCCATTTAATAAAACATAATTATTACCATGTCTTACTGAAATACCAGTCCTATCAGCATCTGGATCAGTTAAAATAATTGCATCAGCATCATATCTTAATGCTACTTCAGCCATGTTGTCCCATGCTTCATGCATTTCTGGATTTGAGTTTTTAGCATTAGTAAAGTCTGGATCAACTGTTGAGTGTGGGTTATATTCTAATAAGTTAAAACCTTCTTCTTGTAAAAATCTTGGAATAACAGTTTGACCAGTTCCATGAAGTGGTGAGTATAAAATGGTTGCTTTGTTTTTAGTATCATTAATTTTAATTTTTCTAACTTCAGCAAGATAAGCTTCTTCGACTTCATCTAAAATAGGAATAATTAAATCTGATTCGTCTAAAACATTAATATCGAAGTAATCTTTAATTTTGTTAACTTCTAAAATTGCTTCATCAGCTTCTCTAACATCAAGTTGAGCTCCTGAGAAGTTATAGACTTTATATCCATTATATTCTTTTGGATTATGACTAGCTGTAATCATTACTCCACCAGCACATCCATAATATCTAATTGCATAAGATAGCATTGGGGTTGGTCTTAGTTCACTAAAAAGGTAAACTTTAAAACCATTAGCTGCAAATACACCTGCTACTTCACTAGCAAATTCTTTAGAAAAATGACGGTTATCATAACCAATAGCAATTCCTTTTTGTTTGTTTTTAGGATCTTTTGCTAAATAATTAGCATAACCTTGAGAGGTTTTTCTAACAGTGTAAACATTCATTCTATTAGTTCCAGCACCTAATAAGCCTCTTAAGCCACCAGTACCAAACTCTAAATCAGAAATAAATGCTTCCTTTTTTTGGTCCTCGTCCATCTTTAGTAATTCTTCTTTTAAGTAATCTTTCATTGTTGGTTCATTTAACCAAAGTTGATATTTTTTCTCAATTGACATTTTATCCCTACTTTCTATACTTTAATTATATCACAATAATAAAGGGCATCTAAACTTAAATAAGTTTAAATGCCCTAATAATGTTATTTTATTTAACTATTTTACGTTTAAATGATAAATATTTAAAAGTCCTTCTAATACTAAATTAGGATTAACTTCCAAATTATTATAAATTAGTGGTGCAATTATTTTTGCAAGCCCACCAGTAATAATAACATGTGGATCTTCTCTAATTTCACCTTTAATTCTCATTAAAAGTCCTTCAACTTCAGCAGCGACACCATAAGTTACACCTGATTGCATACACATAATTGTATTAGTTCCAAGTACTTTTTTGGGTACTTTAATATCAATATTAGGAAGTAATGCCGTTGAGTCAACTAAGGCTTTCATTGAATTTGCAATCCCTGGTGAAATAATTACACCTAATAGTGTTTTATCTTTGGTGTAGATATATTTGTTAGCTGTTCCTAAATCAACAATCACAGTTGGTCTTGGGTCATTTATTGCAGCACATGCAGCAATAATATCAGCACCTACTTCTTGCGGGTAATCTGTTTGTAATCTAATTCCAGTCTTAACACCTGGTTCAATTACAATTGGTTCAACATGATACAATCTCTTAGCTAAAATCTTAAGAGTTAAGGTTACCTCTGGAACAACACTTCCAATAACAACAGCCTTAATTTGATTAGGTTCAAATAAGTTGTTTAGATCAACTGCATATAAATCTGGTGTTTTATTAGATACAGTGTTAATTCTATAAACTTTTTTAATTTGGTTATTTTCGGCAAGTCCAATTTTAATACTAGTATTACCGACATCAAATAGTAGAATCATTTTAATTAATCTCCTCTCTTCTTTCCTTTGTAAAGAAGTCTTGTGGAATTCGTTCTGGAAATGCTGCTTTAATAGCAATTGAAACTGGTGTTGCAACAACTAATGCAGCAATAATTTCAATAAAACCATTACTGCCTAAAACAGCTTGTAAAAGGGGTATTAAATCACCCATACCATCACCAAATAAAGCCAGTGCAATTAAAACTAGTATCGTATGGATTAATGTTCCAATCATAACTGCTGATGGAATTGCAATATTATTTTTTAAGTTTTTATGATTTAACATTAAATAATAAGCCCCAATTAATAGTCCGCCTATTACCATAAATATTGGTGCTAAAACTAATAGCAAGTTAAGTCGTGCCGGAATATTTTCTTCATGGATTGTTGATGATATACCGTACGAACCAAAAAATAAAAAGACCATTGTTATTATGCTAACAATCGTAAATATTACGGTGTCGCCATTTTTTATTTTTTGTAGTTTTCTTAAACCAAAAAATACAAAAAAGGCTAAAACTGCAAATAAAACTCTTGGTAGTACTGAAATTAAAGGATTTTGGAATAATAGATCTAATGGTGTTTTACCATGAATAAATGATGCCACTAAACTACTTAGTCCAAATACTAATCCTAGTCCGATTGAATATACAAAAGGTAGTACCATAATTCCAATTAATACCGGTATATGAATAATCGTAATTGAAATTGGCGGCACTAAAATATAGCCAATATTAGGTATTAATGTCAGAAGTATTATTATTGCCGAAAAAATGGAAGATAATACCATATAAAAAACTTGGTTTTGTTTTTTTCTTCTATTCATTTTTATCTTCTCCTTTTTAGGCCACTGTGGGTCCCATAAGTTATCATCTTCATTATATCAATTAATGGCTGTTTTTCATAATTTAGTGCATAAAAAAACGATACTCGAAAAAGTATCGTTTATAAATTATTTATAAATTAAGTGATTAATTTTATCTTCATCTAAATCAGTGATAATGGCTTTTACTAAATCTCTTACGGCTAGTAAGTCATTAATTTCAAATAACGCTGCATTTGAGTGAATATAGCGGGTTGGAAGGACAATTGCTGTTGATAAGACTCCTTCATTTGCTAGTAAGACTCTTGATGCATCGGTATTACCTTTAGATGAATAAAATTGATGATTAACTTTATATCTAGTTGCTACATCGACAAAGTAATGTTTTACTTTTAGTGGTAGCATAATACCTGGATCAAATATTCTAATCATAGCTCCAGAACCCATTTTACCTAAATTGTGTGGTTCAAGTAAGTCATTAATAGGTGATGAGTCTAAGGCAATAAAAATATCTGGTTTAATTATAGTACTAATTGTTTGAGCTCCTCTTAGACCAATTTCTTCTTGAACGGTTGCTCCTAAAACTAAGTTAAATGGTAAATCTTTACCACTAAAGTGTTCAATTAATTCTAATGTTACACCAACTCCAATTCGGTTATCAACCGCTTTTGAGATAACTCTTGTTTTATCATATGTTAGTGAAAATGAATTAGCAAATGTAATCATTTGTCCAAGTTCAACACCCCAAGAGTAAGCTTCTTCGGCGCTTCTTGCACCAATATCTAATAATAAATCATCAATATTTGTTGATTGTGATTGTCTAAGGTGTGGTGGTTTAGCTCCTACAACTCCAACAATTGGACCGTTTGGTGTTTGTACTTCTAAAACTTGAGAAAGTACAACCTCACCATTAACACCGCCAATTTGTTGTAAGACAATTGCCCCATTTGGTTTAATATTAGCAACAATAAAGCCAACTTCGTCCATATGACCGCCAACCATAATGGTTTTAGCGTTTGGATTTTTCGATTTTTTAAAACCAAAAACTGATCCTAAACGATCAGTAATAATTTCAAAGTCAGGATATTTTTTAATATGAGCTATTACGTATTTCCTAACTTCATCTTCATGACCAGAGATACCTGGTAATAAAAATAGCTCTTTATATAATTTTGGAAGCATTTATACGATTCTGCCTAGTCCTTCGCTAGTTAAAAAGCCAATGATACCATCCATTGCTTTTTCTTGATCAGGTCCATTTATCTTAATCTTAACATTTTCTCCACGGTAAATGCCAAGAGACATTACTCCCATAATTGATTTTAAATTAACGGTTTTCCCCATTGATTCCATTAAGATTTCTGATTCATATTTCATTGCTTCATTAACTAAGCGTGTTGCTGGTCTTGCGTGAATTCCGTATTCAGCAATAATTAAAAATGTTTTTTCCATTATTTTACCCCTTTTCTATTTTGTTGAATGTATTTATAAACTTCTCTAGGATTATCTTTAACTAATATTTTAACTTGGTTTCTAGTAATAATCGCCCCTAATTTTAACTCTCTCATTTTTTTAGGAATTAATTTTTCAGTATCACTTACTTCAGCTATAATTCTTCTTTGACTTAGTTTAAGTGATGTAATATTTTCGGCTCCGCCAAGTGATTCTAAAACTTGTTCGCCAAATTCAAATCCGGCTTGTTTTTTCTTTCCTTTCGTTTTAATTAGTAAATAAATTACTAAAATCAAGATTATAAGGGCAGCTATGCTACCACCAATAATTAAATAAATTTGATTTGTTGATAATGCCATAACTAATAATTTCATAATATCTCCTATATTATATCTTGTTTTATACATTTTGTAAATGTATTCATTTATTTAATATATTAACATTGCATCCCCAAAGGAGAAAAAACGATAGTTTTTACTAATTGCCTCTTGGTATGCCTCAATTATTTTATCTTTTTGGTAAAACGCGCTTACTAACATTAAAAGTGTTGATTTAGGTAAGTG
>JAAYNT010000005.1 GCA_012520715.1 Acholeplasmataceae bacterium | reverse complement strand
TTTCTATGCACTAAATTCTTTTTTACCGTATTTTATCATAATAAGCATTAATATTATTCCTAGTCCAAGTTGAACAATTACTGGTGTTAACGCGTGAGTGAAAAAACCAATAATAAATGATATTACAGATGGTATGGTCATTGTTGATATAACTATTTTTACACCATCAATATAAGACATATAATCTACATATACAAATCTAAACAATTGTAATACCAATGCAAGTAATAATACTAATACTACATACAGTGCTAGTTGAACACTTGAAAATGTCACGATTGTAAAAAATGCATTTTGACGGCCAAAACTTTTTTCAATAGTTTCAGCAAGTATTGTAAGTTGAACTCTTCTTTCATTATCTGGTAAGGTGTTAATTGTTTCAAAACTTATCTCTTCTGGAAAGTTTTGATAACTTCCTATCATTAAGCCTTTTCCATCACCTTTTACATAATATGTTTTTTTATTAGTAAATATTAATTGCTCGGCATTTAAGTCTATGTCTGTATTAACAAAGTCTTCACTCTCATTAGTTACAAACCAAAATCTAATAATCTTTCCTTCATTATTTTCATAAAACAATAACTGATCACCATCAGTACTATTAACACCTGATAGTTTTCTAATTGTTATTGATGATGGGAGTTGTTTATCATAGTTTTTTTCTAATAATAAGATGTTTTCAACAAACCCCAGTTTCCAACCACCAGTTCTTAAATTAGTAAAGTTAAATGAGAATAAACTAATTAAACTAATAATTATAAAATAAATACCCAATTTCCAAAAAGCTTCATAGCGAAGCTTTAAAACTCTGTTAAATATAAAACTATCTCTAAATATTCTTACTAAAAACATTTTCTACTCGATAACATTAGAACTAATTTCGGCAATATATGTTTGCTGTGGTTCTAATGTTTTTGATCCGTATATTTCTCTAATAACATCAAACTCAATTTCTTTTGTGGCACTTGTAATGTTATGTACTACTAATATATATTGTTTGAAGTTATCTAATTCTATTTCTCTAATAAAAGCAATCGACCCAGGAATAGAGTTTATTCTTGTTATTTTATTACCGTAAAATAATGCTGGATTGTCTTTTCTAATTTGAATCATTTCTTTATATGTATTATATAGTGAGTCTTTATCTTTTTGCTGAGCTGATGCTATTTTTACTTCATCATTTCCATCAATTAATGGAAACCAAGTAGTCATTGCGCTATCTTCAGTCCCCCATAAAAATGGCTGTCTTCTAGGTTCATCATAAACAGTAATTGGGTTACCGTTTTGATCTTCGTAACCTAAAACATTTCCGCCTTCTAATCTTCTACCTTTCATACCTATTTCATCCCCGTAATAAATAAATGGGTTTCCAGGAAGAGTAAGTAAAATTTTAGCTGCTTGTTTTATATCTTCTTCAGTATCTACCATACTTGCAAATCTATCTAAATCATGATTTGTTATAAATGGTGCATCAATTGCATTTGGATTGAAATTATCTAAACTTTCATAAATTCTATTAAGTGATAGTTGTAAGTTTGAATATCTTCTTTGTTGAAAAAATCTAGATATTTCAAAATTAAACATACTATCAGCACCTAAATAAAAATCTTCATATGAGTTGATAGAATATTCAAAATACTCGCCAATAAAATATGCGTCTGGATAGTTTTTAGATATTTCCTGTTTTAAATATCTTAAAACCATTCCCCCTTCAAAGTCAGGTTGACTAGAATAGTTTTGATTATATGGTTTGTTAAAATAATGTCTTACCGCATCAAATCTAAATCCAGCTACTCCTTTTTCTAAATAAAACTCTAAAACTCTTACTAATTCTTGTTTTAACGCTTCACTTTTTAAATTTAAATCCCTTGAATTAGGAAAGGATTCATGACCTGTTTTACCTGGTTCATTACTACTCCATATATAAAACTCCCTATAAGGACTAGTTAAATCATTTAATGAATCTTGATACCATAAATTATTAGGTGATGAGTGATTAAAAACAGCATCCATTATAACTTTAATGTTTTTATCTTTAGCTTCTTTTAATAAGTTTTCAAAATCATCCATTGTACCAAACTCAGGGTTAATGGCATAATAATCGACTACTTCATATCCGTGATACGAGTCAGTCGGATGAATTGGTGTTAGCCATATCGCAGTAATTCCTAAGTCTTCTAAGTAATCAAGTTTGTTAGTTATACCATTTAAATCACCAATACCATCGCCATCACTATCTGCAAAACTTCTTACAAATATTTGATAGTAAATATCATTTTTAGGAAACTCTTTTGAAAAATTGTAATCTCTATTACTATCTTGCTTACAAGCAACTAAACCAATAATTGTAAAAAGTAGAGTTAGTATTAAAAGTATTCTTTTTTTCATAACTTAAAATCCTCTCTTTCTCATTGATTCAGTTTTATCAAAACCATCACTACCACGATCACGATTAGCTGGTTCTAAATCAATTATTCTAGTTCTAAATATATAATCATGAGGCATTCTATTGTCTCTTTTTTCACTTTAGAAGAAAAATGTAAATATTAAATAAATCCCAAATGTACCAATACTTAGTACTAAAAAGACAAGTTGTCTTAGTAGTATTCTCCAAAGTCTTGCATCAGCTCCTGATTTATCGACTACTTTTATTTTTTCTACTCTTTTACCAAATGTTTGTCCGGTATTTAAAATATAAGGAAAAAAATAAAAACCGATAAAAGCAGCTCCAATTAAAACTGGCTGCAAGTAGGGTGGATTAGTTAAAGGGATACTTGCTATTAAAATTAACATTACACCTGATGTGTCAATAGCAAATGATTTAATAATTTTTTCAAATGGAGGGACCACATTAAAACCTCTTTTCTATTTCATATTATAACATATGTAGTATATAAAAATAAGACCGGTCAAGGCTTTAACAAATCTTGAAACCGGTTCTTTATTTTTATTTATATAACTTAATTAACTCTTCTAATAATTCTGGATGGTCTGTAATAATGCCATCAGCTCCACGCTCAATTAAATCTATCATATCTTGACGGTCATTAACTGTCCAGTAAATGACTGCGATATTTTTTCTTTGCGCGTCTCTTTGGAACTCTAGGCGTTGCATATTAAACCAATAGTTTCCATCTTCATCTTGGGTTGAGAGGATGTTTTGAATAAATTTTGGAAATTTCTTCATAACTTGAATATTTCCTTGACCCATTTTTTGGTTATATGGAAGTGATAGTGACTCATAAGTAGATACATAGAAGAAATCTAGTTTTAGATAACTAGTTATTGCAAATATAGCACTACTAATACTTCCACCGATTGTTCCTACTTTGCCTTTAGCTGCTTTGTTGAAAGCTTTTACTAATGAATCATCAAATGAAGCCATTAATACTTTATCATGCATATGATA
>JAAYNT010000079.1 GCA_012520715.1 Acholeplasmataceae bacterium | reverse complement strand
TAATTTAATGAATATTAAATTAAATAAATAAATACATGTAATAAATATCAATAAAATAGAGATTTTCAGACTTTAATATGATAAAATATATATAAGAGGCAAGATATAGTGAAAGATCTAAATTTATTAATAAATTTAATTATAGTCTCGCAAAACATATTGAAAATGGATATTTATCATTAATTTTTCAGATTTTTTAATCTGATTTTTTTCTATCTAAATTTTTAGTGGAAAAATCTAGAGTAATTAAAAATAAAATTAGTCATTATATAACTTGATAAAGGAGAAAGTAAATGAAAAAAAGCAACAAGACGATTGTAATAGGTGTTATAGGTGCTGATGTACATGCAGTAGGTAACAAAATTATTGAATACACCCTGCTTAAAGAAGGTTACAATGTAGTAAACATTGGAGTTTTATCACCACAAGAAGATTTTATTAATGCAGCTATTGAATCTAACGCTGATATGATCATGGTATCTTCACTTTATGGTCACGGAGAAATTGATTGCCGTGGAATGCGAGCAAAAATGATTGAAGCTGGAATTGGCGATACCATTTTATATGTTGGAGGTAATATTGTTGTTGGAAAACAAAACTTTGAAGAAGTTGAAAAACGTTTTAAAGATATGGGATTTGACAGAGTATTTCCACCGGGAACTCCAATTGAAGATGCCCTTGATATTATTGCAAAAGACTTAGGAGTATTAGAGAATAAATAAAAAATGAGTTATTATTTGTTAGTTGATTTTGGTTCAACCCTAACTAAATTAACAGCAGTTGATGCAACTATTCCGGATATTATTGGAACCTCATCACATTACACAACAATCGAGGTTGATATTAATATTGGATATCAAATTGCCCTTAAAGATTTGAAAGATAAAATCGGTCACAATATTAATTTTGACCGTATTTTTGCATGCTCATCAGCTGCTGGTGGATTAAAGATGGCAGCTATTGGCCTTACTGAAGAATTAACAGTAGAAGCAGCTAAAAGAGCATGTCTTGGAGCGGGTTCTAGAGTAGAAATGGTTCTAGCGGGACATATTAATCGCACTGATATTAAAAATATTTCAGAAAAACAAATAGATATAATTTTATTAGCTGGTGGAACAGATGGCGGGAATAAAGAAAATGTTTTATATAATGCCCAAGCTCTAGGAAAAGCGGGAATGAAAATTCCAATTATTTATGCTGGTAATAAGTCAGCTCAAGATCAAATTGAAGACATATTCGAAGAGTATGAATTAAACGGATTCATAGTAGATAATATCATGCCAAGAATTAATGTTTTAAACATAAAGCCAGCTCGTAAAAAAATTGAAGAAATATTTTTAAAACAAATTATTGAAGCTAAAGGAATTACTAAAATTACTGAACAAATTGATAATGCAATTATCCCTACTCCAAAAGCGGTATATGATGCTGCTGATCTATTATCAAAAGGTTACTTAGATGAAAAAGGAATGGGCGAGCTAATTATTATTGATATCGGTGGTGCTACAACTGATATTTATTCGGTTGGAAATCCGATTAGTAAACATGGAGTAATTTTTCAAGGTATGGAAGAAGAATATACTAAAAGAAGTGTTGAAGCATACTTAGGAATGAGGCATTCAGCACTTGGAGCAGTTGAATCTGCTCCAAAAGATTTAGTATTAAGAATGGAAAAAGCATATCAAATTGATTTAACTAAAGAAGCTTTATACAGGATGAAACATTACTACTGGATACCTAGAACTGATTATGAAAAGTTTGTCGATCAATTAATAGCTAGTTTATGTGTTGAATATGCAATTTCAAGACACGCTGGATCAATTAAAGAAATATATTCAGCAATGGGTATGAACTATATTCAAACAGGAAAAGATCTATCTGAAGTGGCAACGATTATTGGAACAGGAGGAGCCATTATTAAAGCTAAAGAGCCAATAGCTATACTAAACTACGCCATATCAAGACCTGAAAATATTAATGAGTTAAGACCACATGATGCAAAATATTATCTAGATTATGATTATATTCTTTCATCAATGGGACTACTTTTAATTGAAGATCCAAATAGTGCATTAAAGATACTTAAAAAAAGAATGAAAGAATTAAAATAACAAGAGGTGAAATAAGTGCTAAAAAACAAAAAATGGAGTGAAGAATTTTTCCTAAGCGAAAGGAAAAAAGTGTTGGCGACTTGGCCAACAGGAAGCGACCCCGAATTAGATTTTCAAAAATCTATAAAATATTTACAGTCACTTCCTAGACATAAAAACTTTGCTTTAAAATTAGAAGATGCGAAAAAAACTGGAATTACTACAGTTCAACCACGGGCTGGAGTTCCTGTTTTAAAAAGACACATTGAATTACTTCAATTTCTAGAAAAATCTGGAGCAGATTTTCTTCCATCAACTATTGATAGTTATACTAGACTAAATAGATATGAAGAAGCTGAAAAAGGAATTGAAGAAAGTGCTGCTACAGGACGTGCATTATTAAATGGCTTTCCAGCAGTTAACTACGGAGTTGGTAATTGTAGGTATGTCCAAGAATCAGTTAATGTTCCCCTTCAAGCAAGACATGGAACTCCTGATGGAAGACTACTGGCAGAAATAACATATGCTGCTGGGTGGAGCTCGTATGAAGGTGGGGGCATTTCATATAATGTTCCTTATGCTAAAAATGTAACGATCGAACAAACTCTTCTAGACTGGCAATATGTAGACAGGCTTACAGGTTACTACGAAGAAAGAGGAGTAACCATTAACAGAGAACCATTTGGACCATTAACTGGTACCATTTGTCCACCATGTATTTCAAATACAGTCGCTATTATTGAAGCATTACTTGCCGCTGAGCAAGGTGTTAAAAATATTACGGTTGGTTACGGCATGGGTGGTAATATTATACAAGACGTTGCTGCAATCCATGCTTTAAGAGAACAAACTGAAGAATATTTAAAACTAGGTGGCTATCAAGATATGGTTGTTACAACTGTATTCCATCAATGGATGGGTGGATTTCCTACTGATGAAGCGGAAGCTTTAGCATTAATATCATTTTCATCTACAGTTGCAGCATTATCAAAAGCAACAAAAATGATTTCAAAATCACCTCACGAATCAATTGGTATTCCAACCAAAGAAGCTAACGGAGAAGGAATTAAAGCTTCTAAGTTTATTGTAAAACTATTACAAAACCAAGCCATGACTGAAAGTGAAGAGCTAACAAGAGAAACAAATCAAATTAAAAAAGAAGTTAAAAGTTTAATGGATGCAATATTTAAATTAGGTAATGGCGATTTAGCAATTGGAACAGTAAAAGCATTCGAACAAGGAGTATTAGATGTTCCATTTGCACCTAGCAAATATAACCAAGGCGATATATTACCAGCTAGAGATAACGATGGTTATATTAGAATATTAGAATTTGGAAATTTAGGATTTAGTGAAGAAATTAAAAACTTCCATCGTCAAAAAATTAAAGAAAGAGCGGACTTTGAAGGTCGTGAAGTTTCTTTCCAATTAACAGTTGATGATGTATATGCAGTAAGTCAAGGTGTTTTAGTCGGAAGACCACAAAGAAAGGAAAAGAAAAAATGAAAATTAAACATGTTGTATTATCTAAATCAAGTACAGGCTTTTACTTTGATGATCAAAAAGCTATTAAATCAGGAAAAGTAACTCAAGATGGTTTTTTCTATGAAGGAAAACCACAAACTGAAGGTTTTACTTCAGTAAGACAAAAAGGAGAAGCAATCTCAGTCCAGTTAGTATTAGAAAATGGTGTTGTTGGTTATGGGGATTGTGCAGCTGTACAATACTCTGGAGCTGGCGGAAGAGATCCACTATTTTTAGCTGATGATTATATGGATTTTATTAAAGAACATGTTACACCATTTTTAATTGGTAAAGATGTTAGTACTTTTAAAGAACTTGCATTAGAAGTTGATAAATTACATGTAAATGGTAAAAGAGTTCACTCAGCAATTAGATATGGTATTACTCAAGCCATTTTAAGTGCTACAGCAAATCTTCACCACTTAACAATGGCTGAAGTAATTAGAAAAGAATATAACATCACTGATCAATTATATGAACCAATTGACATCTTTTCTCAAAGCGGTGATGATAGATATAAAGCAGCTGATCAGATGATTATTAGTCGTGCTAGTGTTCTTCCGCACGCCTTAATTAACAACGTTGAAACTAAATTAGGTTACAACGGTGAAATATTAAAAGATTATGCTAAATGGTTAGTTAACCGAATTAAAACCAAAAAAGTTGATAAAGACTACAATCCAATTATTCAATTTGATGTTTATGGAACAATCGGTGAAGCATTTAATTTAGATATTAATAAAATTGTAGACTATTTAATTGAAATCGAAGAAATTGTTAAACCACTTGAACTTAGAATTGAAGGACCAGTTGATACTGGCGAGAAACAATCAACAATGGAAGCACTAAGAGATATTAGAGTAGAACTCGAAAAACGTAACTCTAAAGTTTTAATAGTAGCTGATGAGTGGTGTAACACTTTAGAAGATATTAAGATGTTTGCAGATAATAAGGCTGGACACATCTTACAAATTAAAACACCAGACCTTGGCGGTATTACTAATACTGTAGAAGCAATTTTATATTGTAACAAGTTAGGAATTGGTTCTTATGTCGGTGGTACATGTAATGAAACTAACATTTCAGCAGAAACTACAACAAATGTTGCCCTAGCTTGTAAAGCTATGCAAGTACTAGCAAAACCAGGTATGGGTGTTGATGAAGGATTAATGATTATTAAAAACGAAATGAACCGAGTAATTGCTATTGCAAATGCTCGCACTAAGTGGTGATTTTATGAAAGTTGGAGTTTCAGGAACTCTAGAATCAAATGATTGTATTATTACAGTTACCAAATCCAAAGAATTAATAATTGAAGTAAACAGTGTTGTTTATGAGTTTTTTGGTACGCAAATTTACAATTTAATTGAAGACACTTTAAAAGAGTTAAACATTAATAATGTAAAAGTAGTAATAGATGATAAAGGAGCACTTGATTTTACTATTAAATCAAGACTAATTACCGCTCTTGAAAGACTGGGGGTCTTATAATGAGAAGAAGCTTATTATTTATTCCAGGAAATAATCCTGGAATGTTAAGAAATGCTGATATATTTTCAAGTGATGCAGTTATTTTTGATTTAGAAGATGCTGTATCAATTAATGAAAAAGATAATGCTAGAATGTTAGTATCTAACTTTTTAAAATCAGTAGTAGACTATCCAGTTGAAGTAGTAATTAGAATTAATGGTTTTGATACACCCTATTACCATGATGATTTAATAGAAATAGTAAGTGATAAAATTGATACTATTATGATTCCAAAAGCTCACGCTAAAGATATCGAAAAACTAACTGAAATTTTAGAAAAACTAGAAGAAGAAAGAAAGTTAGAACAAGAAATCAAAATTATTCCAATTATCGAACTTGCAACTTCACTTTTAGAAGTTGAAAAGATTGCAAAATATCCAAGAGTAAATGGCATTTTACTCGGCGGGGAAGATTATACAAGCGATCTAGAAGTTGAAAGAACTGTTGAAGGAAGCGAGATTCTTTACGCAAGATCTAAAATAGTAGTTGCCTGTAAGGCATTTCAAATAGATGCCATAGATACGCCATTTACCGATGTTAATAGAAACGATTTACTTTTAGAAGACGCAAAGTTTTCTAAAGGTTTAGGCATGAATGCCAAAGCGGCAATTCATCCAAATCAAGTAGAAATTATTAACGAAGTTTACTCTCCGACCCAAGAACAAATCACATGGGCAAAAAGAGTAATTATTGCATCAGAAGAAGCTAGTAAAAAAAAGCTAGGTGTTTATAGCCTAGATGGTAAGATGGTTGATAAACCAATTATTTCAAGAGCTGAAAAAATATTAATAAAAGCTAAGAAGTTTAAACTAATTTAGTGATATTATGAAAAAAAGACTGCATTCAATTACTAAATTTAATAAATCAGGTGATTTTAAAAATCATCAAAGAAAATTAATACCCGAAGTTATAAATCAAAAAGAAATTATATTTGTTACTTCACTTAGTGAAGCTTTTGATTTACTTAAGATTAAAGACGGGATGACTTTATCTTTTCACCATCATTTAAGAAATGGTGATTTTGTCATGAACTTAGTTAGTAATGAAGTATTTAATAGAAATATTAAAAATCTCCATTATGTACCAAGTTCAATCTTTCCTAATAATGAAGTTTTATCAAAATTAATAATTAATAAAAATATTACCAATATTACAACAAACTACTTATCAGGGCCTGTTGCTAATACTATTCAAGAAGGCAAGCTAGAGGGCTTACTTTTAATGCATACCCACGGAGGTAGAGCAAGAGCCATTGAAGCTGGTGAAATAAAAATTGATGTTTCTTTTCTTGCAACTCCCGAAGTTGATAAACTTGGAAATGGAACTGGTGCATTTGGAGCATCAGCATGTGGATCACTTGGCTATGCCATAAGTGATTTAAAGTATGCTAAGAAAAAAGTATTAGTTACTGATAATGTAATAGATTTAATTGATAACCCAGAATTTGACTCTAAATATGTAGATATAGTTGTAGTAATAGATAAAATTGGCGATTCAAAAGGCATTGTATCAGGTACAACAAGAGTAACTAAAGATCCAATAGGTTTAACTATTGCTAGAGATACAGCTAAATTATTAGATGAATTAGGATTAATTAAAGATGGCTTTTCAATGCAAACAGGCGCTGGTGGTACATCACTAGCTGTTGCTAGTTATGTAAAAGATATTATGATTAAAAACAATATCAAAGGTAGTTTTGCATCTGGAGGTATTACAAGTTATTTTGTTGATTTGTTAAATGAAGGTTTATTTAACAAGTTATATGATGTTCAATGTTTTGATCTAGATGCTGTTAAATCTTATGGTACAAATCCAAATCATATTGGAATGTCAGCATCTAAATATGCAAACCCATATGATGATCCAGTTGTTGATAAATTAGATTTTGTTATTTTAGGTGCAACAGAGATCGATCTAAACTTTAATGTTAACGTAACAACTGACTCATACGGAAAAATAATTGGCGGAAGCGGTGGTCATAGTGACACTGCTCATGGTGCAAATGTTACAGTAATAGTTGCTAATTTACTACGGTCAAGAATTCCAATTATTAAAAAAACAGTTACAACTATTACAACGCCAAGCGAAGATGTTGATATTTTAGTTACTGAAAGAGGAATTGCGATAAATCCTATTAGAACAGATTTAATAGAAAAACTAAAAAATAGTAATATTAAAGTTTTTAAAATTGAAGAACTACTAAATTTATCACACGAAATTGCTGGTGTTCCAAAAGAAATTGATATTAGAAATAATAAAGTAATTGGTGCAGTAATTTATCGTGATGGAACTTTAATAGATTATTTATATCAAAAATAAAGGTATTAAAATGATAATAAGAAGAGTATTATTGCCAACTGAAAAACAAAGAGTTATTAATTTTTTAACAAAATTCCACTTAAGTTTTGATAAAGATATTGTTGAGTCTTTTTACATTGAAGAAAATGACGAAATTATTGCAACAATATCTAGATCAAAAGACACTATCAAGTGTCTTGCAGTTGATGATTTTTGGCAAGGCCAAAACTTAACTGCCCAATTAATCCAAGAAGTTACTAATAGTTTTCACGAAGATAATATCTATCATTATTTTGTATTTACAACAACAAATAATAAAGTAATTTTTGAAGAATTAGGTTTTAACAAAATTAGTAGTAGTCAAAAAGTAATAATATTTGAAAAAGGAATAGAACTAATTAATGATCAAATTGATAAATTAAAAAATCAATTTGAATTCCATTTTGGAATTAGAGTAGAAAACCACAGTATTGGCTCAATAGTAGTTAATTGTAATCCAGTTACAAAAGGACACCAAGAATTAATTGAATATACGTCAAAGCGTCATGACTACGGGGTTGTTTTTTTAGTTTCTGAAGATTTATCATTTTTTACTTATAAAGAAAGACAATCACTTTTATATTTATCAATAAATCATTTGGACAATATATTAATATTACCTTCTACTAAATATATGGTTTCAACATTAACGTTTCCAACATACTTTTTTCATGAAGACGAAGATGTTGAACTAGAACAAAGCTATTTAGACGCCAAAATATTTAAAGATTATTTTATGCCAAAGTTTAATATTTCGAAACGTTATGTTGGAACTGAAGAAAAAGGTTATATGAAAAAATATAATAACATCTTAAAAATGGAGCTTGGACAATCATTAATTGAAGTAGATAGATTTACATTTGAAGGTGAAATCATTTCAGCTTCAAAGGTAAGAGAACTTATAAAAAAAGGAAAATATAAAGAAGCTTGTGAGCTTGTTCCAAATAGTGTTAAAACGCTATTTAATGCGATGATTAGGAGTAAATATCATGAATGAATATCAAAAGTTGCTACATGAAAAAGAAGCCTATAAACAAAATATGCAAGCTAAGTTAAAAAAACACGGAGTAGCCATAAACTTAAGTATTAATGCTCCTGGGTTCACTAAAAATTTAAATATTACTAATTTATTAATAGCACATATTGATAAGGTGTTAAATATTGATTATATAGATAAGGAAATAAATAAAAATACATGGCAAGGCACGCAAATAACATATTATTTAACTAATAAAGATCCAGAAGATATTAAAAAACAAATGATTGAATTTGAAGATACTCATGAACTAGGACGTTTTTTAGATTTAGATGTTTATGCCACAAACCGCAGTTCTAGTTTATCAAGAGATACTTTAAGAAAATGTTATTTATGTGATTTACCAGCATTTGTTTGTCAGAAAAATAAAACTCATACTCAAGATGAGCTAGAGTTTTATTATTTAAATAAAGTTCGGTCATATTTTAATAATATCGCTGAAGAAATGATCAAATCTAGTATTATTACTGAGTTAAACTTAGACCCTAAGTTTGGTTTAGTAACTCCAAAAACTAGTGGATCTCATGATGATATGGACTATAACTTAATGATTACTGCAAAGGAAGCTATTACTCCATTTTTAGTAGAGATGTTTAAAGTCAGTTATAAAGAAGCTGATATTGATGTGATTTTAACATTAAATAAACAACTAGGAATTAACGCTGAAGATGCAATGTTTAAAGCAACAAAGGGCGTTAATTGTTATAAAGGATTAATATTTAATTTAGGACTTTTAATAACAGCAACCACTTATTATGTTTCCAATATAGATAATAACGTATCATTAAAAAAAATAGTAATGTTATTTTCTAAAAAGTTTTTTGATCTAGAAGATGATAATTTAGATACATTTGGCAAACAAGTCTACGATAGTACATTATTTGGTGGAGTAAGGTTTCACTCATTACGAGGTATGCCACATGTTTTAGATGATAAGTTAACCGGTTTAAGTGATGAAGAGTTAAGTATGTCTCTAAGCCATATTATTAAACATATTGAAGATTCTGTCTTTTTAAAAAGAAGTGGATCATATAGTGAGATGAACACATATCAAGAATATTTTTATGAAATTGAAAAATACGACAAAGACTTAATTTTAGAACTTACAGAGTTTCTAATATCTAGAAAAATAAGCTTTGGTGGTGCGGCAGATTTATTAGTTTGTCAAATATATTTATATAAATTTAATAATTTATTTAGCTCAATTTGAGCTTAATATAAAATAATTTAGGTGCCAAAAGGCATAACGAGGAATCAAGTTAAAATCTTGAGCTGTCCCAGCAACTGTAATAAGTAATAATTTACTAAATACCATTGGAATATCATCAATTCTGAGAAGGTTGTAAATTTAATAAGCTTTAAGCCAGGAGACTTACCTAAATTAAAAAATACTTTAAAAAGAAAGGGATATGATATAAATGAAAGTATTTAAAAAAATAATATTAGTATTTATATTCGTTTTAGCACTTACTGGGTTAATAGGATGCAAAAATGATAATAATACAGGGGATAAAGATCCAATTAATAATGTTCCGGGGGAAGTAATTGATAAAGAAGATCCGGATAACAAAGAAGAACCTGATGAAGATCAAAAACTCATTAGTACAATAGATGCTATTTTAAAAGATATAATTGAACAACATTCAAGTAATTACTTAAAAGTAGTAGATGGTAATTTAATTAGTAATTATGATTATGTTGCAGCCATACATCTTTTAAGTAACAATCAATTTGATATTGATATTACAACTCTTCTATCTAAGGAAAAAGTAGAAGAACTTCTTACTGATGATATCGAAACTAATACATTAGGTGATGCCATAAGAGTATTAATATTA
>JAAYNT010000078.1 GCA_012520715.1 Acholeplasmataceae bacterium | reverse complement strand
GAGGATCATATAAATTATTATCTTCTTCTAAGTTTAATAAATAAATATCATCTTCATGATTGTTGTTATGCTTTTCTATTAATATATCTCCAACACTAATAACTTTTAGTCCTCTTGATGTTAATCTTTTTATAGTTTCACCGGTTTGAGCTTCTAAATGTAATCCAGATGTAATTATTAAATCAGCGGCCATTAAATAATCTAAATCTAATTTAGTAGCAGCATATGTATGTGGGTCAACACCTGGATTCATTAGTGAGTGAACATAAGTTTTGTCTCCACCGATTTGACTTGCTAAGTCTTTTAGCATAGTTGTTGTAGTAACAATTTTAATTTTATCTGATTTTTGAAAATCAGAAAACATTCTTCTTTGACTACTACAGCCAACAACTAAAAATAAACTTAAAGTTAGTAATGTTATTAATATTGTAGTCTTTATGTTTTTCATAAATTTAATTCCTTTCAACTTTAAGTATACATAAAAAAGGTTCATTCTTCAAGTTATATATATTTTTTATAAATAAATTGATAAATATGATTTTTGAGTATTCACACTTTTCAGCTTTATTTAGCCGCTTTCAGTTCATATATTAAATCTCTAATTTCAGCAGCTATTTCAAAGTCAAGATTCTTAGCAGCTTCTTTCATTCTAATTTCAAGCAGTGAGATTTCTTTATCTCTTTCTATTCTAGTCATTTTATCATACGGCTTAGATTCTTCTAAGACCGGGCTTAGACCAATCTTATCTCTAATTTCTTTAAATATCGTTTCTGGTACCAAATTATGTTCCTTGTTAAAGTCCATTTGAATTTTACGACGACGATTAGTTTCACTAATAGCCTCGTCCATTGCACCAGATATCTCATCAGCATACATAATAACTTGACCGTTAACGTTTCTTGCAGCACGTCCGATTGTTTGAATTAGTGATCTTGTACTCCTTAAAAATCCTTGTTTATCAGCATCTAATATTGCTACTAATGAAACTTCTGGTAAGTCTAATCCTTCTCTTAGTAAGTTAATACCTACTAAAACATCGTATTTACCTAATCTTAAATCTCTTAATATAACAATTCGTTCTAATGATTTAATTTTAGAATGAAGATAAGCTACTTTTAATCCTCTTTCTTTAAAGTAAGATGTTAAATCTTCACTCATTCTAATTGTAAGAGTCGTTACTAATACTCTTTCATTATTAATAATACGTTTTTTAATTTCATTATATAAATCATCAATTTGACCAAGTGTTGGCCTTACTTCAATTTTTGGATCAATTAAATAAGTTGGACGTATAATTTGTTCAACAATTGGTATATTTTTATTTAACTCATAATCCCCTGGTGTTGCTGATAAATATAAAACTTTATCAACTTTTTGTTCAAATTCATGAAATTGTAGTGGTCTATTATCAAGAGCACTTGGAAGTCTAAAACCATGATTAACAAGTGTCATTTTTCTGGCTCTATCACCGTTGTACATTCCTCTTATTTGCGGAATTCCAACGTGTGATTCATCAATAATCATTAAAAAATCATCACCAAAAAAGTCAATTAAGGTATTTGGTGTTTCTCCTTCTTCTTTTAGAGCTAGATGACGTGAATAGTTTTCGACACCACTACAAAAACCTAACTCCTCTAATAATTCTAGATCGTAGTTAGTTCTCATTTTTATTCTCTGAGCTTCTAGAAGCATATTATTATCAGTAAAGTATTTTACTCTTTCATCTAATTCTTCTTTTATTCTTTTAATAGCTATTTTTAATTTATCAGGACTAGTAACGAAGTGAGTTGCCGGTGCGATTGTTGTAAATGTTACTTTTTCTCTTGTTGCTCCTGTAACAATATCAAACTCTTGAATCATTTCGATTTCATCACCAAAAAACGTTACTCTAGTACCGTTGGATCTTTCGTTAATCGGAATAATATCAACGATATCTCCTCTAACTCTAAAAGTACCTCTTCTAAAGTCAACATCACTTCTTTCATAAGATAGTTCAACTAATTTATTAAGTAGTTTGTTTCTTGAATATTCTTCTCCGACTCTTAAAAAAATAACTGAATTTTTATATTCTTCAATATCACCAATACCATAAATACATGAAACAGATGCCACCACAATAACATCATCATTTGAAATAAGTGATGAAGTTGCTGAGTGACGAAGTTCATCAATTTCATCATTAATTGAAGCATCTTTTTCAATATATGTATCACTTGATACAACATAAGCTTCTGGTTGGTAATAATCGTAGTATGAAATAAAATACTCAACCCTGTTATTAGGAAAAAACGACTTTAATTCTCCGTATAACTGACCTGCTAATGTTTTATTAGGGGCCATGATTAAAGTCTTTTTACCTAAACTTTTAATAATGTTAGCTATTGTAAAAGTCTTACCCGTACCAGTAGCACCTAATAAGACTTGTTCTTTATGTCCGCTTTCAAAATTAGATTTAATTTTTTCTATTGCCTTAATTTGATCACCTTTTGGTTCAAACGGCGCTTTTAATTGAAACATTTCATCACCACTTCCATTTTAGCATACTAACCATATAAAATGGTTAGTTTCGTAATAATAAAAGACACCAATAATTGGTGCCTTAATTTTTAATATTCATTCAATGCCTAAGTATCTTTTAAAATATTCTATAAACTGATAAACTCCAGTAGATGGATTATTATTTTTGTTTTCTTTTTCTAATTTCTTTGCAAATTGAATCGCGTTATTAACATCACCATTTTCAATTAATGTTGAATATAAATTATCTATGTTTTTCGTGTATTCTAAGCCTTTTTCATTAAAATATTTATTTATTTTCGGTATATAACCACCGCGATTTAACGGTGTATTTAAATATTCGAAATGAAGCAAAACCCATACTTCGAAACACTCATTAGACCAAAGCGAATGCCAACGAATTAAGTTTTTATCGGTGTTATCTCCGTCATCATTTTTATACTTTGATTTATTTTTGTTTTTAATTTTAAAATGTGCGTTATCAAAATCATCTTGTTCAAATGAATCTTTATCATAAAAATCCAAACATGATCTATTTTCTCACCTGCTTTGAGACGTTTTTTTACATCTTCTTCAGCAAATTCAACTAATCCGATAGTACTTAAGCCTTTGTGTTCAACATTTTTAATTATGATATTAGTATTATGAAAATTATGGTTTCTTTTAATTATTTCATCAATATTTTTCACATAGTTTGGCTCAGTTAGTTTACCTTCTGCGTAAACCAAATGCACACCATATGAAACTAATATTGTTTTACGCGATCTTCTTCCGCTAGGTTTAGGAATTCTTGCCATCCCAAAATACTCCTTTTTGAATAAATGGATCAGCTCCATATTTTCCTTCTAAATATTGTTTTGAGTACTTAGCATCTTTTCTTACTCTTTCGCCTTTGTAATTTACAAAATCAGTTAGAGCGAATAGCTCCGAAGAAAATTTTTTATCTTTAACAACAAACCAAATTTCATCTCTTCTAAACAAATCATTAGTCATATTTAAAATGTCATGAGATGAAAAGATTAATTGTGCTTTATTGTTGTGTTTTGATGTAAAAATTTCGATGACTGCCTTAATTAGCTTTGGATGCAAATGAGCATCTATCTCATCAACTATAAAGACTCCTCCAGCTATAATATTTAAAATCAAATTCGGTAATAAAAATAATAATGTTTTAGTTCCTTCTGATTCTTTATCAATATCTAACTTATATTTCTTTCCGTCAATTTCTCTAATCAAATATATTGTGTCTTCATCTTTATCAATTAAAATATCATTAATTTTAATTCCTAAATCATTAATTATTTCAATGGTTTTAGTTCTGATTCTTTCTTCTTGTAACCATTTATACTTAACATCTTTTTCAAGAAAAGGTATTATGGAAGAGGAATTAATAACTAACATTGTGCTAATCTCAAACATAAAATTATTAATAACATCAAAAACTCCATCATTTTTATTTTTGTCATTTACAAAAAACTTATTAATAAAATTGACTATTGTTACTTTATCAGAAAAATTAAAATCGACGCTTGGTAAGTTCAATTTTAGTTCTTCAGATAATTCTAATTTTGTTTTATTTCTTTCAAACACAAAAATAAAGTCTTTTGACTTAATTTGTCTATATGACATGTTTTCATAATTAATAATAACACTGTTATCTACTTTTTCAATTTTAAGTTCATAACCAATTTCATATTTTTTATTGATGAAAAAGATTTTAAAATCAATCGTGTTGTCATCGTCATGGCAAAAGTTAAATTTCTCAAACTCTTTAAGTCTTCTTGGTAATCTTCTATTTAATTGGTCCTCATTAAAATTTTCTACTCCATATTTAATTATATCTTTAAAAAATAAGAAAGCTTTCAAGAAATTACTCTTTCCAGAACCGTTTGGTCCATAGAAACTTGCTATTTTTAAAATATGATCATCTCCAAATTTAACAAGGTGATTTTGATGTTCGGAAACTCTTTCCATATCGGCTTCCATAGTAAAAATAGTTTCATTTTTGAATGAAAGATAATTTCTAATAGTAAATTCTTTAATCATAATAAAAACCTCCTTTGTAGTTCGTGAGATTTTTTCTCATGAGTATTATACCACGGTGCGACTTTATAAATCAACCCTTTTAAGCAAAAATAAAAAACCAACCAAAATATAATTTTGATTGGTTATTTTATATTTTTCTTATTACGAAACTCTATCTACTAGCTCATAAAGTAGTGATCGATCTACTGTTTCATTTAATACGATATCAAATGTGGCGTGAGTTAGAGTATTTTGTCTAAGTCCAATTCCAACACCTGAAATATCATCCATAGCAAGTTGAACTGCGTATGAACCTAGTTGAGTTGCTAAGATTCTATCCTCAGGAACTGGATTTCCACCTCTTTGGATGTAACCTAGCACTGTAGCACGAGTTGCAAATCCAGATTTATCTGAAATTTCTTTAGCAAGTTCAAAGACATTAAATATATTTTCGGTTGTTACAATAATTGCATGGCTTCTTCCTTCTTTTTTCCATTCTCTTAATTTCTTAATCATAACGTCTTTTTCAATCATATGTTCTTTAGTAATAATAAACTCAGCACCACCGCAAACACCAGCAAATAATGCTAAGTCTCCGCCTTCACGTCCCATTGTTTCAATTATTGAACATCTTTGGTGTGAGCTTGAAGTATCTCTTAGTTTATCAATTGCATCTACAATTGTATTTAAGGCCGTGTGAAAACCTATTGTATAATCGCTACCACCTAAATCATTATCAATTGTAGCTGGGATTCCGATTACTTTTACACCTAATTCAGTTAAAGCTTGTGCTCCAAGAAAAGTTCCATTTCCACCAATAACAATTAATGTATCAATTTTTCTTTTTTGTAAGTTTCTAATTGCTAGTTCTTGGCCTTTTCTTGTTTTAAATTCTTCAGATCTAGCAGTACCTAAAAAAGTTCCACCTTTTGTTAACATACCTGATACATCATCATGTAGTAATAAAACCATATCGTTATTAATTAAACCTTGAAAACCATCTCTAATTCCATAAATATCATGCCCATAATGTAAGGCAGTTCTAACAACCGCTCTTATTGTAGCATTCATTCCTGGGGCATCTCCACTAGATGTTAAAACTCCAAATCTCATCGCACATTCTCCTTTTTATAGTTAATTTTCACATTAATTATACCATATAATAAGACTTTACTAACGTAAATATGGTAAAATAAATAAGAAAGGAATGATAAAATATGTCAAAATTAAAAGGTGTAGTTTTACTTGGTCAATCAGGGGGACCAACTAGTGTTATTAACGCAAGCGCAGCTGGCGTATTTTTAGAAGCATTAAAACACCCTGATCGAATTACTGGAGTTTACGGTGCAGTGCACGGTATTAAAGGTATTTTAAATGAAGATTTTTATGATATGACTAAAGAAGATCCAAAAGAATTAGAGTTACTTAAAAATACTCCAGCATCAATGATAGGTTCAGTAAGATATAAATTAGCTGATCCAAAAGTTGATGATACTGATTATAAAAGATTAGTTGAAGTATTTAGAAAATATAATATTCGCTACTTTTTCTATAACGGCGGTAATGATTCAATGGATACAGCTCATAAAATTAGTGAATTTATGAAAAACTCTGGTTGGGAGTGTACAGTTATTGGTATTCCAAAAACTATTGATAACGACTTATATGGAACAGATCACTCACCAGGTTATGGTAGTGCTGCAAAATATGTTGCAACTACATTAATGGAGTTATACCATGATGCTACAGTTTATGATACTAAACAAGTAACTATTGTTGAAATTATGGGTCGTAATGCTGGCTGGTTAACAGCAGCATCACAACTTGCAATTGAAAAAGGTCAAGGTCCAGATTTAGTTTACTTACCAGAGCAAGTATTTGATTATGATAAATTCTTCAGTGATGTAGAAAAAGTTCTAGAAGAAAAAGGTAAAGTAATTGTTGCTATTAGTGAAGGTGTTCAAGATGCTGAAGGAAAATATATTCCTGCTCACTTTCAAGAACTTAGAACAGATTCATTTGGACATGCACAACTAGGTGGTACTGCAACAATTTTAGCTGAACAAGTTCAAGAAAGATTAAATGTTAAAGTTAGAGCTATTGAGTTTAGCTTAATGCAACGTTCAGGTGCACACTTAGCAAGTAAAGTAGATGTTAGAGAAGCTTTCCATGCTGGTGTAAAAGGGGTTAGAGAAGCCTTAAAAGGAACAACTGATAAGATGGTTGCATTTAAACGTATTTCATCTAATCCATACAAGATGAAATATGTATTAGCTCCACTTAGTATGGCAGCTAATACTGAGCAAAAAGTTCCACTTGAGTGGATCTTACCAGACAACAAAGGTTTATCAAAAGAATTTGTTGAATATGCTCTACCACTTATTCAAGGCGATGACAAAGCTCCACTTGAAGATGGTCTACCAAGATTTGCTAATTTAAAATTAGTAAGAGTTCCAAAAAAATAATAACTTTTATATAAATAAAATCCCAAACCGATTTCGGCTTGGGATTTTTTATTTTACCACGAGGTATTAAAATCAGGATAATTGATATTTACTGGTTGGCCAATATTAACATGATAAAACTTACCATATAAATCAAGAGCCGCACCCGAAACATTAACTTGAATATCTAAAAAGTCTAAATAATCATTTTCATTAGCTCTTAGATTAACTGTAATAATTCCTAAAGCAGGATCACCATTTAATGCTTCTCCTCTGACTTTAATGCGATAATTGTAATTATCGATATGTTCGTATGAGTGAAGAATATTTTCAGGTAATATAACATGATTTTCGGCTGCTTTGATTGCATTTCTAACTTGGTTGTTAACTAAGTTTGTTGTATTTAATAGCCAGAAAATGTTTTCCATTAAGTCAGCTTCAAACTCGGCTTGTGTCCAAGTTCTTCGCTCGGTCCCTCTTCCTCCGAACAATGACCAAGCTCTAATTCTTTTAGCATATATAATACCATCTTTTAAATAAACGCTAACTTCAGTTGTATTATGAGTAACTCCAACAAAAAGTGGAACCGTATATGTAACTTCAAAGCTAGGAATTAAATCATCATCTAATACTACTTTTAAGTTAAAGTTATCAATATTGATGTTGAATATTCCGATTGCTCTTATATTGAAACTTCCTTGAATATGATACTCTTTTAACTCAGCAGTTTTAACAAATCTATCGATTAAATTATCAATTCCTGATAAATGATGATATCCACCAAGATTACTTGGTGCGATTAATTCAAACTCTTCGTCTTGAAGTTCAATATTTAAATTAAATATCTTAGATTCGCTAAAGTAAATATCTTTAAGTTCAATTGATTTAATATGATCTTGAGTTTGATTTATTCTAACAATTGGATCTTCTGTTACTAAGAAGTTATAAATACTATCTTTATTAAGAACTCCAGTTATTAAGCCTTTTTCAACGTTTAAACTTTCAATATAATCTAAAATCTTAATATCAGAGCCTTCGCCAAGATATGGTGCAAAGACGTTTTCAAATGAGTCAATTGTAACATCTAAAACTGAATCAATTAATGGGTTTTCAATTCCCATTAATACAAGCACAGTTTTAATGGTTTTATTAATTTCTACAGTTTCAGCATAACCTTTCATACCATTATATGTAATGTATGTATATCCATCTAAACTAATTAATGATACATCATGAACTCTTCCGCCTTCACGAATATCATTTACAATTAAATGAATATCTACATTCATTTTATCTGGTTTTATGTCTAGTTTAATATCTCCAGAGATAATAAACTCACCTACTACTTCACCGCTTAGCTTATAGTAAGATTTAGTTTGATCAAATATCTTAAATACGTTTTCTCCTGCTAAGATTAATTCATCAACTTGATATTTAGTTAATGGATTAGTTAACACTAATGGCTCATTAGAAACCAATGTTTCTTCTGCATTTAATTCTACATTTAATAATTCATTATTAATATATAGAGTATTTGGATTTACTAAATCATATGATACTAAGAAATCTTGGAATAATAATTTAATATTTGTTTCATTAATTTCTAATTGTCTAATAATGTCAATAATTGAATCAAAATTAGCAATATTATCTAAATCTAAATTAATTCCAAATTCAGGTAAATAAGATAATGCTTCCTCGATTGTTAGTTCAATTTCAATATTTCCGGCTTTAACTCTAATAAACTCTTTATCTACTTGAACTACAAAATCAACAATAACCATATCATATTTTATTTCACCTGCAACTGTTAATAACAGTTCCGGTTTAATATTAATATATCCAGTAGCATTTACCTCTAAATTATCTTGTTTTAGACTTAAATCTACTTTAAATTGTTCTTTCTTAGTTAAATCGTAAACGCCTTTAATAAGGTCTTTTCTAACTTCTAAATCATTAAATGTTATAAACTCACCTGTTGGCTCATCTATTACTAAATCACCTTCGTGATGAGTAATGGTTGCGCCTACATCTTTGTAGTCTAGTCTTAGTGATTTATTGTGATAGTGTAAGTTCACTAAG
>JAAYNT010000077.1 GCA_012520715.1 Acholeplasmataceae bacterium | reverse complement strand
TGTTGCAAAGAAGTTGGGAAGAAGATATATTGGTATTGAAAAACATCCTAAGTATTTTAAAATCGCATCAGACCGTATTAACTCAGCCTAAGATAATTATTGATAATAAAGCCAGTTAAATTTGGCTTTTTTTACATAAATCTTAAAAAATTCACAAAATATTATTGAAGCAATTGATATGACAATTGATAACAAAGCCAATTAAAAACTAGTTTTTTTTATTATTTAACATATTGTATAAAACACCTGAATAAAGCCATAAAACGTGTTATAATGTTAGTAAATAAACATGATTGAAAAGGGGTTATAAGATGAGCTTACAAGATGTTAATGTATTTGTTGGAACCTATAATGATTTTAGATATTCAAATGGAAATGTTTATCCAGTTACGGCTTATCCAAATGGGCTAGCATTTTTCTCAATTCAAAATCATGGTAATAATCACGGTTGGTGGTTTAATCCAATGAGCAATTTTTTTGAAGGAATTAGACTTACTCACCAACCATCACCATGGATTAGTGACTATGGTCAATTAATATTATTTCCACAATCAGGAAACCTAAAAATTACTCCTGAAGACCGTTGGACTCATTTTGATATGAGAAAGTTTAAAATGTCACCAACTTTTATGGAAGGATTTTTATCAAGTTATGAAATTAGATTTAAACTAACTCCATCTAAAAGCGGAGCTTTAATTCATTTAAAATATGAAAAAGATGAACAAAAAAGATTTAACTTAATTGGTTTAGGTGGAGATAATGAGTTTATTAAAATTGATAATAATACGTTAATTGGTACAACAAACGTTGTTAATCATGATGTTGATCATGAAATAGTTGAATACTTTTTAGTTAAAACTAATCATCCATTTGAAATTGATCAAGGTAAGGACTTTGCTTCACTAATCTTTTGCAACGATGAAGTAGAAATAGCTTTTATAACATCATTTATTTCACATGAACAAGTAAAAATTAACTACGAAAGAGAACTAAAAGGAAAAACATTTGAAGAAGTTCACAAGATTGCTACAAAAGTGTGGGAATCTAGACTTAATAAAGTTACTATTAAAACTAAAGATAAAGACTTGAGAAAAATGTTTTACTCAGCTCTTTATAGAGCTAACTTATTTCCAAGGGCATTCCACGAATTTGATAAAAATAATAACCCAATTCACTTCAACCCACATCTGGGTGAAGTAAAACCAGGTTATTACTATGTTGATAATGGTTTTTGGGATACATTTAGAACTAACTATCCACTATTATCAATTTTATACCCAGAGTTATACCAAGAAATAATTAAAGGGTATCAAAACTATTTTGATGAAAATGGTTGGTATCCAAAATGGATTAGTCCAAATGAAGTCTCATCGATGACCGGAACACTTGCAGATGTTGTAATGTCTGAAGCCGTAATTAAAGGTGTGTTTACTAAAGAAGAGTCAAAACACGTGTTAAACTCACTAATTAAAAACGCTACTGGTAAATCAAATGATTACCGCTATGGTAGAAAAATACCCGAGTTATATGAAAAATTAGGTTATATTCCATATAACTTATATCCATATTCAACTAGTGAATCACTTGATTATTGTTACAGTGATTATGCAATATCACTAGTTGCCAAACATGTTGGTAATAAAGAAGTATTTGATAGATTTCACAAAAGAAGCTTGTTTTATAAAAAGCTATTTGATAAAGAGCAAGGCTTTTTAAGATCAAAAGATGAAAAAGGAAACTTTAGAGATAATTACAATCCATTTGATTGGGGTCATGATTATATTGAGGGAAGCGCATGGCAATGCGCATTTGCAACCCTTCATGATTTCAAAGGTTTAAACGAGTTATACGGTGGTAAGTTAGAAGATAAACTTGATGAGTTATTTTCAATTAAACCTCGCTATAATGTATCTTTTTATGGTCGTGAAATTCATGAGATGGGTGAAATGGCAGCAACCGGCTTTGGTCAGTGTGCAATTTCTAATCAACCTTCATTTCATATTCCTTTTATATACTCAGAGTTAGGCAACATCGAAAAATCAAACGAAATAGTTACTAATATAGTCCACAAACTATTCGAACCAACAATTACTGGATTTCCTGGTGATGAAGATAATGGCTCAATGAGTAGCTGGTATTTATTTAGTGTGATGGG
>JAAYNT010000076.1 GCA_012520715.1 Acholeplasmataceae bacterium | reverse complement strand
TCTAACGATGTGGTAACGTACCCCTGGTAAGTCTTTAACTCTACCACCACGAATTAATACAACACTGTGTTCTTGTAGTGTATGTCCAATTCCTGGGATGTAAGCTGTAACTTCGGTACCATTTGATAATCTAACTCTAGCGTATTTACGAAGTGCCGAGTTAGGTTTTCTAGGCGTCATAGTTGTAACTCTTGTACAAACTCCACGTTTTTGTGGTGAGTTATAATAGCTTGTTTTTTTCAAAATGCTATTGTAACCATATCCTAACGCCGGTGATTTTGATTTGGTAGTTTTATCTTGTCTACCTTTAGTAACTAATTGTTGAATTGTTGGCATATTGATATCTCCTTTTTCTCATATTCACGTATCCACGTGTTTTATTTTGCATATAGTGGCTTATTTAAGCCGTTATTTCAATTCAAATTGTAATGCTGTTTTTACGCAACGTGTATATTATATAACAAGTGATTTTAATTGTCAAATATTTGATTATAAATTGTAAAAAGCCATTAAAAAAGCATCTCTTTTAACTACAATTTAAACACTTTATATCTAAATAATAGTTTGTGGATGCTTTTTTAATTTTGATATTTTATTAAATTTTATAAATATAATCTTTCTTTCTTGGTGCTGCTTTTTTAGGAACTGCTTTTGGATAACCTAATGATAAATGTCCAACTCCTACATATTTATTTGGATCAATTCCCACTTTTATTAGCATGTTTTTAACATACTCATAATCCATTTGTTCTCTTGCTCTGTGGACCCAGCATGTTCCAAGTCCAACTGAGTGAGCCGCTAGCATCATATTTCCAAGGACTAAACTTGCATCTTCAATGCCAGTACTCCTGCTTCTGTCAGTTAATACCATCAATACCGTTGGAGCACCAAAGAATGGATCAGTATCGCGTCCAAATATTTCAGCATTAATTTTAGATAACTCTTTAATTACTTCTTTGTCTTGAATTACTAAAATAATTGGTGCTTGCAAGCCCCTTCCGCTTGCAGCGTAAGTTCCTGCAAGTAAAACCTCATCTAAAAGTTCATCTGGCACTTGACTGTCTTCATACTGACGGATACTTCTTCTAGTTAAAATGTTTTTAATTACTTCATTCATCTTATCACCCTTTTTCACCTATTATTTTATCATATTATATTTTTAGCTATTTACACTGTTCTTTTTCTCAAGTTTTTATGTAACACCAAAACCATTTCTCTTAAGCTTTTAGCCGCCACAATTGTTGAAACACCACTTTGATCTAGAGTTGGTGCAAGCTCAACCATATCAGCCCCAACTATATGATTAAGAGTTTCAAATTGATTAAAAGCCCAAAGTAGATCATTATAGCTAATGCCGCCTGGTTCAGGTGTTCCTGTACCAGGTAAGACACTTGGATCTAATACATCTAGATCGATTGTTATATAAACTGGGACATCTTTTAGTGTTTCTACAACTTTATCAAGAGTATCAATTTTAAATTTTTGTTGGTAGACATGACCTTCTTCTACCCACTTAAATTCTTTTTCATCACCACTTCTAATTCCAAATTGATAAATTTTATTATCTCCTAAAAACTTATGAACATGCCTCATAAATGTGGCATGTGAGTACTCCATGCCTAAAAACTCTTCTCGTAAGTCAGTATGAGCATCTAGATGAATTATATGTAAGTTTGGATATTTTTCATATAAAGCTTTAATAACACCATAACTTGCTAAATGCTCTCCACCTACCATCATTGGAATTTTACTATCATTAATAATTTTTTTAGTTTTTTTGTAAATTATTTCAAGTGATGTTTCTACATCACCCATTGGTAGTTCTAAATCGCCAATATCAACGGTGTTAAAATCTTTTAAATTAGCTTTTCTATATGGACTATACCACTCAATACCTATTGATTCTATTCTAATGTGGTTTCCTGCAAATCTTGTTCCTGGACGATATGAGGTTGTTGTATCTAGTGGCACACTAAATATTACAACATCACTTTCGTTGTATGTCTTATTACAACTTTGAAATGATAAATCAACTTTTTTCATTAATCTTCCTCCCAACCGGATTTTTCTAAATCAACTACTTTTAATACTCCTCTTGGTGAATCACTTAAAATGGTTGACCCATTTTCAATATAAGCTTTTAAATCATCAATAATTTCACTAGTTATAACCTCACCCGGAATAACTACTGGTATTCCCGGTGGGTATACCATTATTGATTCTGCTGAAACTTCATCTAAGGCGTGTTCAAGTGTTACATATTTTTTATAACTATGATAAGCCTCTCGTGGTCTCATATAATAAATTGGATCTTGATATGAAGTTTTTTGATGAATTGGTTCTAAGTTATCTAATAGGTGCTTTTTAGCAATTTTTTCAAGCGCACTTACTAATCTATTTAAATCTTTTTCCTGTGTACCAAGTGATAATACTGCAAGTATCAAATGAGTTTCAGCAAGTTCTAATTGTATATTAAACTGATCTCTTAATTCGTTATACGCTTGAAAACCGGTAATACCTAAATCAGATACTTTAACAATAATTCTAGCTTCATCATAACCATGTTCGCCTTTATTAATAAAGTAATCGTATGTAAT
>JAAYNT010000075.1 GCA_012520715.1 Acholeplasmataceae bacterium | reverse complement strand
TAAATACTTTAATGTATCAACATACACTAATGTATTAATACGCGGAATGATACTTTCAATTTTAGTTGCTACAGTTTCTAAATCATCACCTTGTTTAATATACTCAATTGCTTTTATTGCTAAAAATAATTGACCATATGAAACCGAGTTTGAGTTTACAACTCTAACATTAACTCCTTCGATCATTTCACCAGCTAATACTGCACCTTGATATGTCCCTGATAATTCTTTAGAGATTGTAACTACTAATATATCAGTATATCCCTCAGCTTTCATTTCTTCATAAATATCTAAAATATATCCTATTGGTGGTTGTGATGTTTTAACATCAACGTTTGGTTCATTTACTAATCTTGTGTAAAACTCTTCAGCTGTAATATCAACAAAGTCTTCATATAATTCATCATTTAAATGTAGAAATGAATGAAGTACTTTTGCTGGATAATCTAATTTGTAATAATCTACTCCAGAGTTTCCACATACTGCTAATCCTATTTTCATATAAATCCTCCTTAAATTTAGTTTGACATTCAAACCATTTCGATATCAAGTATAGCACAACCAAATATAAATGGGGTAATAAAGAGATTTTACCGTAAATTTACCATAATTGTATATTTTCTTTCTTATAAAATTCAAATAAAAAGTAGAGTTTTTTAGCTTAAACTCTACTTTTTTTATCATTTATTTGTTATCTATTTTTAATTATTTAAAAATATAACCAATTCCAAGTGTCCCCGGTCCAGCATGAGCACCTACTACTGGTGTAAGTGGTACTAGTTCTACTGAAATATTTGGTCTTAGTTCTAATATTTTTTCTCTTACTTCTCCGGCAAAATCTTTATTATTAGTATAAACTACAAAGGCTTTAATATCTTTATCTTTAGTTTCTCCATCAAATATTTCTAATATTCTTGCTAAAGCTCTTCTTGATGTTCTCACCTTATCATATTGTGTTAAAGTTCCATCATGTTGATTCATTTTTAAGATTGGTTTTACTTTTAACATCGTTCCAATAGCGCCTTTAGCAACAGATAAACGGCCATTTTTAACTAAATACTTTAATGTATCAACATATACTAAAATATTAATATTAGGAATTAAAGCTTCAATACTAGTTGCTACTTCTTCTAATTCTTTACCTTCTTTAATTAGTTTAATTGCTTCTAATACTAAATATAACTCACCATATGAAACTGATTTAGAATCTACTATTCTAACTTCAATACCTTCAGTCATATCAGCTGCTAGTTTAGCTGATTGGAAAATACCTGATAGTTTAGTTGAAATAACAACAACTAATATTTTATCATAACCCATATCTCTTAGTTTTTCATATTTTTTAATAATTGAACCAAGTGGTGGTTGTGATGTTTTAACATCAATATTTGGATCATTTGAAATTCTTTCATAAAACTCTTCTGCAGTTATATCAACATAATCTTCATATAACTCTTCATCTAAATGCAAGTATGAGTGAATTACTTCAACTGGATGATCAAACTTATAATAATCAGCTCCCGAATTTGTACATACTACAATTCCTATTTTCATTTTCTTCCTCCGTTTATAAATCGCTTTAGCAACTTAATTATAACACGTTTATTGTTAATAAGTACTATTTATTTTTATTTTATATAATTAACTGCTTTAACTAAATAACTTTTAAAACAAGATTGATTAAAGAATTCGTTTATTTATACATCTAAATATGATACAATTTATTTATCACTAACGAAAGAAGGATTCAATCATGAAAAAGTTATTTAAAAAAATTAGTTTATTATTAGTATTTATATTACTAATAACTACTATGGTAGCTTGTAAGGATCAAGGTATATCTATTCCAAAGGAAGATATATCTAAGATTCAAGAAGATATACAAGCTTTAGAAACAATTGAGGTTAAGAATAATTTATTAAATGTACCTACTAGTGGCGCTAAAAATGGTAGTACTATTACTTGGACATCTCAGTCTAATTTTATTACACCTGATGGAATTGTCTTACCACAAATTGATAGTATATCAAGTTCTAATGAGAAAGTTTTATTAACTTTTGAATTAGATGGAGAAAAAGAAACTAAAACTTATGATGTTAAAATTCCTATGTATGAATCTCCTACAATTGATACAGTAAAATCAGTTCCTTTTAAAAATAAAACGACTGAATATGACATCAAAGATGCCAATTTCAATCTTTATTCCAATAAAGATGGTAGTGTTTCATATGTTGCAATTACGGAATTTTTAACCTTATTAGAAGGCTTAATAAGTAAAGATGTCTTTTTTAACATTGAAGAAACCAACACATCATTAAATATTAGTTATGAATACTTTGATGAAGAAGACAACACAAACTATGAACTTACATTTACTGCAAATACTAAAGAAAACAAAATTACTGTTCCTGATCCTGGCTTTTTCTATGCATTTATTGAATCAACTGAAACTAACTATTCAAGAAACATTTATTATGATAAAGAAAACTCTCTTAATCACAGTGAAGATGGCACTGGTATTAGTTTAGATTTAAATAAATATAATATGGATATTTTAAACTATAATGGTAAAACATTAATTCCATTGTCACTTGCTAGCTTACTGTTTGCAAGTCCAAATTATTATAATATCCATTATAATGGTGATCAGTTAACTGGCTTTTATTTTATCCCAGATAAAAACCAAGCTAGTGAAGTATTAACTTCTTCTTTAAATGGAAAAGATATACCACCTGATTTATTAATTCATAACTTTAATTTCCTAGCTTTTTATTTTGATAACTTTTACGGTTTAAAAGATTATAAAAATATCAAAACTTTTTATAACATACTTCTAGGAAAATCTAGAAGGTTATTATCTAAAAATGCTGTGGTAGTTGATAATGCTATCTTTGAATTAATTACTAAAGATATCGATGAGCTTCACACATACTACGCTATTAAATCGCATTATCAAGAGTTATCAAGTAATGGTCCCGGAATAGAATCAATTGACCAATTTGGACCAAATGCTTATAGTTATTACATGGAAGGGTTATTTGCAGTTGATGAAGCAATCGAAGACAAATGGGGTAACAGCAACCCAAGAAATTGGGCAGCTTACTCAGAATATAGAAAACCTGTTTGGCTTGCAAATAGTAAAATATTAGTTATTTCACTTGATAGTTTTGATACAGCTGATATTGTTGAAGATACTACATTTAGTAACGAAGTTATTAAAAATATTTTAAAATCAGATACCGATAACTTACTACCTGACTTGGTAGGAAGTAATCGTTATATTTACTTTAATTCTAGTGAAGATGACCTAAATTTAGCTGAAGTTTTAGTTAAAGATTTATCTCAAGATTATGTAACATCATATGGTGATAAGTTAGTTCAACGTGGCTTTATTAAGCACACCAAACCAGAAGATTATAGTGAGCCACTCTTTAAAAATCACAACTATTTTACTAAAACTATAAATGATGTTACATATATGGTTCAATTAAAATATAATCAAGAGTTTAATTTATTTTATTTAGGAATTTCTAATGTAGCTCCACTAAGTTATGAAGAAGACTGGCCATATTACCCTGATTTTGATACTTTAATTGAATCAGATAGTGCTATTTATCTTGAGTTTTACTTGGAAAAAACACTGAAAACAAACACCGCTGTTACACATGGGGTCCTTGATTTAACATGGAACTCGGGTGGTAACATTGGAGCATTATACAGAGTAATTGGTATGTTATTTAATAAACCATTTGCAGTTAGTAATTTTGATCCTACTTTAGGTTCAAAATCTACAAATGTAATAAGTATTAATTCTCCTGTTAATTTTTCAAATTTAAATTGGTCACTACTTATTTCTAAAGTATCATTTAGTGCTGGCAATATGATGCCAACAATTGTTAAACAAAATAATCTAGGACCAATTATAGGAGTTAAATCAAGCGGCGGAGCTGCCTCAGTTACTCCTGTATATTTACCAATTGGTACAATATTTGCATCAAGTAGTACTAATGTAGCAGCCTTAGTTACTGGTGATAATACTACTGCTTCTCCTTATGTTTATACTATCAATGAAGAAGGTATAACACCAGATCATATTATACCTACATACTTACTATATGATAGCGATACATTAGCAAGTATATTATTAGATTAATAATTCAAATCATTAAAAGGGACGAAAAAGTCCCTTTTTTTATAAAAAAAACGCCTAATCTTATTGATTAGACGTTAATAAATGTAAAATTTTATTTTCTATATTTATTTAATTGGTGCCAAGTGTTTTGGCTTTTTTGTTTTATTATAAGCTATTATTTTCTCATAGGCGATTGTTACAACTGTCGTAACTAGTACCATATAAATAGCAATTGCATATCCGCTTAATAACACAGCTTCTAATTTGTTGTCAGTTTCAAGTGCTGGTTTTAATAAATACATTGCATTTGGCAGTGTTAATCCTGCTAGTTTATAAGTTAGAATTAATAGTGCTCCAACTACTCCTGATCCTAATAGTCCAAGTCCAAATACCCAAATATTTCTTCTCT
>JAAYNT010000074.1 GCA_012520715.1 Acholeplasmataceae bacterium | reverse complement strand
TTTTATTAGTCATGATAAGTTTACCGATTTATTTTATCACTCTATTGTTATTTTTGCAAGCAAATTAAATCGTATTTTATTAAATGTAATAATAATTTATTATTACCAATATTATTATTTCTCTTTATTTCTTTTAATTTCTTTTTTATACATCTTGTCATAACCAGAATTACCAGATAAAACACTTTTATCAGTTTTCTCTTCTTTGATCTTTTCTTTTTCTTTAGGAAGCCATTCTCTAGAGGTATTTAAAAATCTTGAGGCAATTAATCCAATTACAAACCCAGTTCCAACACTTAATAGTAACATTAGGGGTAAGTAAACAAATAATCCTTCTCCAATAAAGAAATATCCAACTACTACTTGAGCTGCAACGCTGGCAATTGATCCAAACAAACTAGCTCCGGTTGGTCCAAAGAAGTTAATCTTTTTAATTAAATACATTACTACTGTTGAACTAATCGCTCCAGCTAGTGACATATAAAATGATGGTTGTAAGATTCTTCCCATTAAAAGAAATGCTAAAAATACTCTCAGGGTTGATACTAATAATGCTGATGGAAAACCAAAGACATATAAAACAATGATGGTTGCGATATTAGCAAGCCCTAGTTTTGCACCAGGAACAGGTATAAATGAATCAAATTGGGCTTCGATTATATTAAGTACAATCGCGATTGCTACCATCATTGATAAAATGACATACTTTCTAAGGTGTTTATTCATTATAAAACACCATCCGTTCTTGATCCAGTTCTAAAATTAATAGATACCGAGTTAGGTAGACATATTATGTATTGATGCTTAGTCCAGCCTTGTTTACTACAATAGTTATTAGGACTTTTCTCATCAGATACTTTAATTCTTCTTTCCATAAAGTCGATTTGAATAACTACTTCTTGTCTAACTCCACCTTCTTTGAAGTCTCCTAGTAAGGTTACTTCAACGTATGTTCCATCTTTATTAATTTTTGGATACTCATCGTCTTGTTGTTTTAAAATTACAATATCACGACGATTAAAATCTATTTCGATATAAATTTCATTTCTGTAAGTTATATCAGCATATGTGGCAGCTTGTCTTGGCCAGAAATGATAATTTAAAAATCCACCGCCAAATATTAAAACTAATACAGCAAATAAAATTAAGTCTCTTCTAATTCTTAGTTTTGGGTTTTGTTTGAATAATTCACTATTTTTCTTAAAATAAATAACAGCCAAAGTAACTGCACCAATTGAGATTAATATATATGTTCCAAGTATTAAATATTTACCAATACTTACTGGTTCTACATGTTCATCAAATTCAAATGATACGAAATCTAATTGGTTATTAAGTGTTATTATTTTTAAATCTGTTTGATAAAAGATTCCTTGGGCTCCTATTTTTTCTAAATATTTAGTAGCTTCATTAATACTCATTGAAAATAAAGCGGTTGATGCTGCATCCATTAATCCAGCATCAAGCCCAGCAATACTAAGTGTATGATAATTAGTAACCGGTGTTTTAGTTTTAGGTGAGATGATATGATGAAATCTTTCTCCTTTATATGTAAAGTATTGCTCATAGTCGCCACTTGTTGTTAAAGTGGAATTTTTAATTTTGACAATAGCATACATATTTTTATCTAATACCGGTTCAGAAAGTGCAATATTATAACTTTCTCCAGTTGATTTAACACCAACTGCAATAGATGATGTACCTGAGCTTATTAAGTAATGCTTAATTCCTTTTTCATGTAAATAATCAACTGCTAGTTGAGTCGCATAACCTTTAGCAAAAGCTCCTAAATCTAATTTAACTGTTTCTTTAATCTCAACATAATATTTATTGTCTTCAACTGTTAAAATTGCTGGATTTTGTTCAATTGGAATCGCATCAACTTCGCTAAGTAGTGCTTGAAACTCTTCATCTGGCATTTCCTTTTTATCATATTTAGTAATACCTCTTTTCCAAGCATCAATAATTAATCCGATTGAATAATCAAAATAACCGTCAGAGTCAACTCTTATTTGTTCTGCTTCTAAAAGCATTTCATATAATTCTTTACTAACTTCGATTTTTTGATTAGGGTTTTTATTAATATAATCTAAGTTAACTTTAATATCAACTAACTCTTTACCCCCCTCAAAAACATCTTGTTGCTCCGGAGTCATCGTTCCAAAGTCTGTGTAAGCTAAGTAAGTATATTTATAAAAGATATCCCTAATATCAGTTTTGTAATCATCAGTTGGATGATCATTAGGTGCCTCACTTGATATTGTTATCATAGTATTCATGACATCAAGATAAACGGCGCTCCAACGTTTTAAGTTGGTTTCGCCGTTTGCTTTAATGTTTATTGAACTTATACCTATTAATAACAATATAATTGTGGCTAATACTTTTTTCATTAATACCTCTTAATTTTAATAATCACAGTTTCTTGGTGTTCTAGGGAAAGGAATAACATCTCTAATGTTTTCAACACCAGTTACAAACATTATTAGTCTTTCAAATCCAAGACCAAAGCCTGAGCTAGTTGTTCCTCCTAGTTTTCTTAAGTTAATATACCACTCAATTCCTTCTGAGTGCATATTTAATTCTTTCATTCTTGCTTCTAGTAAGTCAAATCTTTCTTCTCTTTGAGATCCCCCAATTAACTCACCACTTTTAGCAACTAATAAATCCATAGCTGCTACTGTTTTTTTATCTTCATTTTGTCTCATATAAAAAGCCTTGATATCTTTTGGCCAGTTCATAACAAATACTGGAGCATCAAAATGAACTTCAGTTAAATATTTTTCATGTTCAGTTGCTAAATCCCCACCATATTTAGGTGTGTTTTCAAACTTCTTACCTGAATCTATTAATATTTTAATAGCTTCATCATGGTTAATTCTATAAAACGGCTTATTTAAGACAACTTCTAGTCTTTGTTTTAAACCTTTTTCTACAAATTTATCAAATAGTTCTAACTCAGCTGGTAGTTTATCAAAGAGTGTTTTAACTAAATGTTTAACCATTGCTTCTGCAACATCCATTAACTCTTCTAAGTTAGTAAATGCCATTTCTGGTTCAATCATCCAAAACTCTGATGCGTGTTTTGGAGTATTTGATTTTTCGGCTCTAAAAGTTGGGCCAAATGTATAAACGTTTCTAAATGCTTGAGCGTAAGCTTCAGCATGTAGTTGTCCTGTTACAGTTAAGAAAATGTGTTTTCCAAAGAAGTCTTTTGAAAAATCATTATTCTTAAATTCTTTTTGAGTTGTTACTGTAAACATCTCACCAGCACCTTCACCATCATTACCTGTAAATATTGGTGTATGAACATGAACGAAGTCTCTTTGCTGGAAAAATTCATGAATCGCATAACTCATAACAGATCTAGTTCTAAATACAGCATTAAATAAGTTTGTTCTTGGTCTAAGGTGTGCAACTTCTCTTAAGAACTCTCTTGAGTGTCTTTTTGGTTGAATTGGATAATTCTCACCAGCTTCAGTAATTAATAATACTTTAGTAGCTTTAATTTCAAAAGGTTGTAGACGATCAGGTGTTAGTACAACAACCCCTTCAACTTCTACGGATGATCCAACACCAATCTTTTGAATATCTTTAAAGTTATCTAACTGGCTTTCATAAACAACTTGAATATGGTTTAGAGTTGTTCCATCATTAACTTGTAAAAACCCGAACTCTTTTTGAGCACGGTTAGCTCTTACCCAGCCCCCAATATGGACTGTTTTTCCTTCTAGTGTTTCAATTTCTCTTACTAAATTAATGATTGTTTTCATATTTTATACCCCTTTTCAGTTATCTTAAAACGTAATTAATTTTATTTGTTCTCATTATTGTATTATAACATATTTTATATATAAAATTGTTATATTTCAGTATGAGGAAGAAAAAATCAAGGCAAATCGCCTTGATTAGTTCTTATTTACTAAATAATAAATATGTTCAATACCGTTTTTATCGACTTCAAAATAATTAGATATCATTGTATCTTTTGATAATATTAAATCATTAACAGATGTAATAAATCCATCATCATTAAGTGTGTATTTAGATTTTTTGTTTTCATCTTTTATGCTTTGATAACTTCTACTCATAATATCTGTACAATAATATTTTTCTTTAGTATCTAAGAAAAACATATAATTATAAATTACATTTTTTCTTTGTAACTCTTTTAAGTGCTCGACTGCTTGTAGTCTTTCGCTTTCTTTTGCTTTTACTCTTAAGGTAATTAATTTTTTACGGTAGTATTTACCGTAGTAATCAGATTGATGATTAGTATTTAAAAAATAATTACTTACAGTTTGTACAATTGCACCAGTGAAGTCGTGATTTGAATTTCCTTCTTCATCATATTCAACTTTATGTAATATGTAGTTATGTATCTTTTCACCTATATCAGGAAATCCAGCAATTTCTATTACTTCATTTGTTCCTGTTACCATTGCGGCGTGACCGCCAAAATAGTATGAGATGAATTGATGTATGATTGGAATTTCTGGGAATGGTGACTCTCTTGTTACAACAATATCACCAATGTTACCTAAATAAAATTTGTCATTATTAATAATGTATGTATCACTGTCTAGTTCTACATCTGATGTTACTTCGTAGTATTTTCTTTTGTCATTTGACATTTCTTCATTCAAAATACCGCGGCTTTTAAAATCCGCTATAATATTATCTACTTTGATATTTTCATATGTTGAAATGCCAAAGCTATATAAGATACTAGCTATTATTAAAAATAAAAATACTTGAAATACTTTTTTCATTATTATTTTTGTTTAGGTCGGATTATAAGGGCTCTATCTTGCCCTTCTCCTTCAGAAATAGTTTCAACATCATGCCACTCTGATAACTTAGTGTGAATGATTCTTCTTTCATAAGAATTCATTGGATCTAATTTTACTTCAATTTTAGTTTTAGCAACTTCTTTTGCAGTTTTAGTTGCTAAAATTTCTAATTGTTTCTTCCGATTAGAGTGATATCCACCAATATCAAGATTAACAATTAATCTAGATTCAGTAAATTGTGATAAATAGTTTCTTAGTAAAAATTGAAGTGCTGCTAAATTTCTTCCTTCTCTACCAATTAATAAAGAGTTCTCTGTTGTTTCTAAACTATAGAAAATTTGCATACCGCCATCAAGAGTGCGAAATTCAGTTTTACATTCAATATTCATATTAAATAAAATATTTTCAATATATTCTTTACCTGCAGTTACTAAGTTAATATTAGGAGTTGCAAGATAAACTGTTGATTGGCTAATTCCTAAAAGATTTCTTTTTTCTTTTACAATAGCTAAATCAATGTGATCTTGTGAAATATTTAGTATTCTAGAAGCTTCTTTTAGAGCTTCTTGATCTGTTTTAGCTTCTATTTCTACTCTTTTCATAATATACCACCTAAAGTTTCTTCTTGTTTTTTCTCATATTTTCTACGATTTATTTCTTTATGAATTGCTGTTTGACCAATTGAGAAGATGTTACCAAAGATCCAGTATAAAGCTAAGGCGTTATTTTGAAGTGAGAAAACTACCATCATAATAACCATTACATAGCTAAATATTTTCATAGTTCTTTGAGTTTGTTGTGCTTGTTGTGCACCTTCACCTTTGTTTTGATCAGCTGTTTTCTTTAAATACGCTGGTTTTCTTTGTGATAACCATTGTAATAAGATCATTGTTGCACCAACAATACCAGCTAAAATATATGATGTCCAGTGATTTCCAATTGTTAAATCTAATCCTAAGAACGATCTAACAGTAATCTTGCTTGCCCAGTATCCACCTGGAACTAAAATTCTTGATACAGTTTGATACATAGCAATAAAGATTGGCATTTGTAAGAATGGTAAAAACATTGAAGACATGCCAATTTTATATTTCTTGTAGATTTGTATTTGCTCCATTTGTTTTTGCCTAATTGATTCTTTATCAGTTCTACCACGATATTTAGCTTCTAACCTTTGAAGCTCTGGTTGAGCTTCTGTCATATTAGCTGACATTGCGTTAGTTCTAGCATAAATTGGCCATGCTAGTGTTCTAATTACGATTGTCGTAAATAAAATACCTAACCCGTAAATACCACCAAATGATAATAGTTGCATTAACCAACCAACTGGAATAACTAAAATATAATCAAACCAGTTTGCTGATTTACTATGAATTGGTTTTTGACCACCAGTAGTAACAAGTGGCATCTCACCAATTACTTTACCATCAGCATTAGTAAATGTAACTGTTTCTGTCGATTGTTTGTAAACTGGACTAAACGTTCTAGTTTTTAATTCTTCAACTAAGTTAGTTGTAACATCAGATACAACTGTTTCACTTCCATCTTCACTTGGTCCTACTTTATATGCTTTTACTTGTTTTTCAAATGATTCAACATTAAATGTATAACCAAGATTTTGTAAAAATACTGGGAAGTAGTTTTTGTCTAATTTACCTTCATCGTTTAATAGTCTTCCGTTTGCATCATATCTTAAAGTGTAGTTAAAGACTAAGAAACTATCTGCTTCTTTAATAGCGGCAGTTGCGCTTGATTTTCTAATAACTTTAACAGATGTTGTAAGTTGTTTATTTTTATCATTAGGATCTTTGGATTTTAAATCCGTAATATTTACATACCATATTCCAGCTTCTTGTTCAGATGCTGGTTCAGCTCTTTTGAATCCAAAACTTAATTCTGCAGTTTCAACAGGTTGAACTTGACCGCTATTAAGTACACGATAAACACTAAAGCTGTTAGTATCAATTTGATCCTCAAATACAACATTGTCTGGTGAGCTAACAATTAATGCTAGTGGTTTTGGTGCACCACCACAACCAACTAGTGCAATAAGTGTTAAAAACACCAATGCTAAACCTAATAAGATTCTTTTTTTCATTTATTTTCCTCCATGATTTTTCCTTTGAACAAAAGTTTAATAATTTCTTCTTTAATTTGATGAAAATCAAGATTACTAGCCTCTTTTTTAACAACAATAACAAAATCATATTGTTTTAAGCTAGTATAAATTGATCTAATCGACTCTCTAAGATGTCTTTTCATCAAATTTCTAGATACTGCATTTCCATATTTTTTACCAATTGATATGGCAAAACGAAATGTATCTTTATTATTGGGTTGGTAAAAAATATTAAAATACTTACTTGAAACTCTTTTCTTAGTTTTAAATATTGCATCAATTTCGTTTGTTTTCTTTATTCTATATTTCTTTTTCATAATTATCTAAAAATAAAACTACCAAAAAAATATGTTTTTATATTTTTCAGGTAGTTCGAGTTTTCAAAATATTTTAAAATATTTACTTTTATTCTTAAACAGCTAATCTTTTGCGTCCTTTTTGACGTCTTGCCTTTAGGACTGCTCTCCCTGATGGAGTTGACATTCTTGCTCTAAAACCGTGGGTTTTTTTGCGTTTAATATTACTAGGTTGATATGTTCTTTTCATTCTAAAAACCACCTTTCTTACGAAACCATGCCAAGAAAGTATACCAAATATAATTAATTGTTGCAACTATTATTATTTATAATAATTAGATTAGTGTTGTTTATTATTAAATATTTCCGGTTTGTTATTAAATAAAAACGCCTTTAATAGGCGTTTTTATGTTTGTTGTTTGTTTAATTAAAAGAATGTTTGTCTTGCTTGTTCTTTAGTTTCTCTTGAAGCTGTAAATGGAATACGAGTAGTGTAACCTGCTTTAGCAGCTACAATCATTTTTGTAGGCCATGCAAAGATATCTTGGTTCCACTGTAATACTGTATCATTATAAACTTCTCTTGCTGCTGTAATTTCTCTTTGTAAGTATGAGTTTTGTTGCATTGCATCAGCTAAAGCACGGTGTGCTTTTAGATCTGGATATGCTTCAAATGCAATGTTAATTGATCTCATTGCAGTGTCTACTTGACCTGAGATTTCATTACGGTTTTCTTCGTTTGGATGAACTCCACTACGAAGTGCAGCAACTGCTGTCATTACTTCTTTATCAAGTTCAACTGATTGTTGGACGATACCTACTACGTTTTGAAGAATTTGTACTCTTTGTTCTAAGTAGTTATCAATTTGTGATGCGTTGTGTTGAATCTTTTGTTGTAATTGACGTAGTTGTTTTTGGGCATTAATCTTCATAAATAAAAAGATTACGCCTGGGAAAATACCTAATACCCATAGCATTATTTCAAATACTAGTGAGCCTGTTCCAACTTTCACTGGAATTTGTTTTTCAATTACATTAATGTCTCTACCTTGTTCATTAACTGGACCAGTTAATTCGTCTAATTCATTAGCCATTATTATTCCTCCGTTTCTTCTCTTTCTTTTAATAATACTAAGAATGCATTTAATCTGAATATATCTTCTTTTTCTAATTTTCTTTCTTTTAAATCTTCAAACATCTTACGATATTTTTCTTGATATGTTAATTCTTTTTCTTCTTCTGGAACATGAATTTCAATTTCAGTGTCTTGTTCAACTGGAATATACTCAGTCCAGTGAACTGGAATGGCATGCAAGTTACCATCTCTGCCCATTTTAGTAACAAACTCAGTTCTTGGAATTGTTTGATAACCGTAAGCTGTTACTTTAACATGATCTATAAAGTTTCCGCTTTTGACTGTTGTTGTTTTTAAGATGTTTCTAGTTCCTGATAGTTCATGTTTAAAGTGTGTTTCACCAATTAAGTTAGCAACTCTCTCGTGTTCATAAAATGATACATAAGAATCATATAAATCACCATATATATACTCATGTGGTTTATGTTGTTGATATAGTGGGATTGCTAAAATAGGAGCAAATGTGAAATAAACATGTTTGAAGTATTTATTTTGGTAATCGATGAAGTTCTTTTTAACAACTTCATATTCATAACCATGAAAATATGTTTCGTTTATATCAAGTGGAAAACTTTTTAAGTGTTCTGGATAAATAATGTTAATCATCTTGTCTTTAACAAAATTAAAGTCATCACCAAAACCTATTTTTTTATCTTTCATTAAAGCAAGTAACTCTCTTTGAGCTAGTACTGTAAATAGTAATCTAAATTGAACTTCGTTATTTCTATTATGTGCGTGCCATAATATTTCAAATTCATGATTTCCTAAGATCGTTAAATCTTTTTCGGTCTTCATTAATTTTTTCATTTCTCTTTTAACGTGACGTTTAATTTGTTTTTCATCCATATGCTCAGCATCTGAATCTTCTCTTGTAAAAATTAGATCAGGTGCCGCTTCATTTCCATAAACTAAAAATGGTTGAGTAGCATAATATGGACAAGGTCTTGTAATAGTTGCTGTTAGTACTTGTGAGTGATGTCTTGTAGTTATATTTCCTTTTGAGTCTGTACCAGTGGTTGTCCAAGAAATTGTAATACTACCGCTATAAGTTTTTGTACCTAGCTTGTGATATAAATTATCACTTATATAAAATGGATTTCCATTAATATCTCCAGATTGAACATATAGAGTTGATCTATTATAATCATCATCAATATCAAGTCCAAATTTATTAACTAAGTAATCTAGTCTTTTACTATCAAACTTTTCATCAAGTTTGATAAATGGTAGTGTGATTTGAAATAACTCTGGTGCCATATCAATTTTAAATAACGAGTTTAACGGAGCCATTTGCTGCCATGCTTCTTTTAATTTTTCACTAATCTTTTTAGCTAGTTCATCACCGGTTAATTTTAATTGTTTAATCTTTGGATGAAGAACTTTAAATATTGTTATTACAAATCCTACTGAAGCAATAATTAATGCAATTCCACCAACAATATACCAAGCTGTAAGGTTAGCAAATAATACTATACCAACAATTAATGCTATTGCTGCAAACACCCATAACAATATTCTAAATAGATTTAATCTTGCTTTACTTTTTTTAGTTTTTTCAGCTTGATGTTCTAATTCTCTTAATTGTTTTACTGTTACTTTATTAGCTTCAATATTAATTTGTGATTTTTCGACAAGTTTATCAAAGTATTTATTAACGTTTTCTTCGTGCATCTTTCTTAAAACTTTATCGTATTCATTAAGTGGTTCATATATAATATCTTGAGTATAATAATTATAATCCATTGGTATCACCACCTTTATAATTGGTATAATTATTTATAATATAATTATAACATATTTATTATAGGAAATGTGTGTTCTATATAATTTTTTTAATTTTATTTAATTTATTTTTTTATCAACATTTTAAAAAATCATTAAAAAAGTGGATAACATTTAAATTATTTTATGCACATTTTTTTGTTGATAAATTTAATAGTTGCCGTTGTTATCGCAAATAGAAAATTTTTTTATTAACATTATCACTTTTCTAACTTTTTTGATATAATTTTATACACATAAGTTATCCACATTTACTGTGGAAAACTAAATTTCGTTCTATGATACAATGATTTTGAAAGCATGATACAATCATATAGAAGGAATTCTATTTTTTTATTTAAAGGGGGATATTATCGTGGATATTTATGAAAATTTATGGCAAAGAATATTAGGAGAATTACAACAAATTTATGCACCAGAAACCTACGATGATATTTTTAGAAATTTAACAAGTATTTATAAATTTTTCAACAATAATGTTTATATTATGGTTGATGATGAATACACTAAAAAGCGCATTAATATGATGTATTTAAAGAAAATTAATTCAATTGCTAACAAATTACACACCGATCCAATTAATTTTCTTTTTATTAATGATCAAAGTGAAATTGTTGGCTATACGCCACCAACAACTAACTACAGTTCACTAAATACTTATGCAAGTACTAATTTAAATAGAAACCACACTTTTAATAATTTTATTGTTGGTAGTTCTAACAACTTTGCAGTAAAAGTAGCGATGATCGTTGCTGAACAACCAGGAACAGCTCATAACCCACTTTATATTTTTGGTGATGTTGGACTTGGTAAGACCCACTTGATGCAATCAATTGGTAATTATGTAGTTGAAAAAGATATTAATTCTAAAGTTTTATATGTTAGTGCTTCACAATTTGTTGAAGATTATTATTTAGCTACTAGAAATAAAAATATGATCAACTTTTATGAAAAATATCGAACTGTCGATATTCTTCTTCTTGATGATGTTCAGCTAATGAATAGAGCTGACCGATCTCAAGATGAATTTTTTAAAGTATTTGATATTATGTATAACGCTAATAAACAAATTGTTGTTACAAGTGATAGACCAGCTAAAGAATTAAAAGATTTTAGCGACCGGATCATTAGTAGATTTGAATGGGGCTTAAGTATTGATATTGGAGTACCTGATTTAAAACATCGAATTGAGATTTTAAAATCTAAAGCTTTAAGTATATGTGAGCCAAGTGATTATAGTAAAATCCCAACTGAATGTTTAGAGTATATTGCTACTCATTTTACATCTAACATCCGTGAGATGGAAGGGGCTTTATCAAGAGCTTTAACATACTGTCAGATTAGTAATTTAGAATATAATGTTGATAACTTTGCTGAGGCATTAGAGTCACTTATCTCATCAAGAAAAGTTGGTGACTCAATGGATGAGAATAACTATGCTAAAATTCAAAGTGTAGTAAGTGATTATTATAGCATTACTGTTGATGAGTTAATTGGTAAAAATAGAAGTTTTAAATATACACTTCCAAGACATATCGCAATGTATTTAATTAAAAGTGTTTATGATGTTCCATACAGCAGAATTGGTGATATGTTCGGTGGAAGAGACCACACATCAGTAATATCTGCATTTAATAAAATTAACGATCAACTTGAAATAGATACTGAACTTAAAAAAGCAGTGAATGATATTGTTAAAAAATTAGGTGTGGAATAATAATAAAATATGTTTATAAATTGGGTATAATATGATATAATAAATAGGTGGTAAAGCGTTTATTACGTTTTATCCACAAATTCACAACAACTAATAATAATAATATAACTAAAAGGATAAATTGTAAAGGAGACATAGATATGATTTTTTCAATAAACAGAGATGTATTACTTAATAACTTAATCGTTATTCAAAGAGGACTACCTAATAAAACACCTCTACCAATCTTAAATGCTATTAAGTTTGAAGTTAACCAAGATCACTTAATACTAACTACTAGTAATAGTGATTTAGCTATTCAAGTATTAATAGAAGATAAATCATTAAAAGTTACACAAGTTGGTAAAGCTGCAATACCAGGTAAGTTTTTAATTGAAATTATTAGAAAATTAGAAGCTAATACAATTGAATTTGCTGTTTTAGAAGAAAGATCAGTTGTTATTAAAGCTGAAAGATCAGACTTTAAATTAAACCTAATGGATTATTTAGATTACCCAGAAGTTGATTTCTTAGAATTAAGACATCCAATTTTATTAGATTCAGAAATAATAAAAACAATTATTAAAGAAACTAACTATTCAGCTGCTAACAATGAAAAAAGACCTATTTTAACAGGTGTTAATTTTCACTATGAAAATAATCAACTTCAAGTAATTGCTACTGATAGTTATAGATTAAGTAAAAAAGAAATTAAATTAAGAGAAAACGTTGAATCATTTAATTTCGTTATTCCATCTAAATCACTTGATGAATTATCAAGAATTTTAGATGTTGTAAGTGATAACGTTGAAATATTTGTAAATCCAAATAAAGTTTTATTTAAGTTTCCTAACATTATGTTTCAAACAAGACTACTTGAAGGAAAATATCCAGATACATCAAGAATTATTCCAACAGAGTTTCCAGTAATAATTCCTTTTAATAAAGAAGAATTATTATCAGCTGTTGAAAGAGTATCACTTCTATCTCCAAGAGATAAAGAAACTAATTATAACATTATTAAATTTACACTAAGAAGTGATCATGTTGTTGAGATCTCTTCTACTAACCCAGAAGTTGGAGATGCTTTAGAGGAAGTTACTCCTAATGGTATGGTTACTGGATCATCACTTCAAATTGCTTTTAGTTCAAGATATTTAATTGAAGCTTTAAAATCATTTGCTTCAAGTGATATTGTTATTAGTTTTGCTGGTGAAGTAAAACCATTTGTAATAAAAGGACAATTAGATATTGACTTACTTCATTTAATATTACCAGTTAGAATTGATTAAAAACTATTAAATTTTAATTATTACCGCTTCTAAAATGAAGCGGTTTTTATTTAAAACATAAAATCTTATACTATTAATATGGTATAATAATAGTATCTGAAAGAGGTGATTTTATGGAAACATTACAAATTATGGCAATTGTAGTATGGTCAATTGTAATTGTAGGAACTATCATTATTGAACTGGCAGGACCACAAGTAGTTTCAATTTGGTTTACATTAGGAGCTCTTGTTTCACTAATACTTGCTATTTTTAATGTTGAATTATGGATTCAAATTGTAGTATTTGTAGGAGTATCATTAGTGGCTCTTGCTATTACTAAGCCACTTTACGATAAATTCTTGAAAAAAGAGATGGCTAAAAAAGACGTAAATTCACTAGTTGGTGAACAAGGTAGGATAGTTGAATTAGAAATTGAACCAGAAAGACAATATGTTGAAATAAAAGGAGCAAACTGGGAGATAATTAATGAAGAAAAATTCAAATTAGGTACTAAAGTTCAAGTAATTGAAGTTGAAGGAAATAAATTAAAAGTAGAGGAGAAATAATATGCCAGCACAATATATCGTATTAATAGTTTTTGCAGCAATACTTCTATTTATTTTAATTGTGTTAATCGCATCAATTAAAATAGTTAGACAAGCTGAATCATTTGTAGTCGAAAGATTAGGAAAATATCATGCAACATGGGGCACTGGAGTACACTTTTTAGTACCAATATTAAACCATATTGCAGGTATAGTAAGTCTAAAAGAACAAGTTTTAGACTTTCCACCACAACCAGTTATTACTAAAGATAACGTAACAATGCAAATTGATACAGTTATCTATTTTCAAATTACTGATCCAAAAAATTATATTTATGGAGTCGAAAGACCAATTAACGCAATTGAGAATTTAACTGCTACTACTCTTCGTAATATTATTGGTGAAATTGATTTAGACGAAGCATTAACTAGTAGAGAGTTTATTAATAGTAAAATGAGAACTATTTTAGATGATGCAACTGATCCTTGGGGAGTTAAAGTAATTAGAGTTGAACTTAAAAACATTATTCCACCTAAAGATATTCGTGAAGCAATGGAAAAACAAATGCGTGCTGAACGTGAAAAACGTGAAACCGTATTAGTTGCTGAAGGTGAAAAACAAGCACTAATTTTAAGAGCTGAAGGTTATAAAGAGTCTAAAATTTTAGAAGCTGAAGCGGATAAGAAAGCTAAAATTCTAGCAGCTGAAGCCGAAGCTGAAGCAATTAGAGTAAAACAACAAGCTGAAGCTGATGGAATTAGATTTATTAATGAATCTAAACCAGGTCCAGAATTATTACAAATTAAATCACTTGAAGCACTAGTTAAAGTAGCTGATGGACAATCTACTAAAATTATTATTCCATCAGAATTACAATCAGTAGCAAGCATCGCTACTACAATTAGTGAAATAGTTAAAGAAAAACCAAAAAAATAAAGTTGTTATAAATGGCTAAGAAGAAAAAGAAAACCCCAAAAAAACTAACTAAAAAACAAAAGAAATTTATAAAAAACAATTCTACATTTTTTATAATTTTAGCAATTGTTGTATTAATAGTAATTATTGTACTAGCATATTTATATAAAGATAAAATTCAAGAAAGACTATTTCCAAAACCACAAGCACCTACTACCAAAAGTGTATCAGGTATTGAAATTACTAACGAAGGTATATTATCATGGAAATCAGTTGGCGATAACGCAACTTATACTATAGAAATTAAAGATGAACAACCAATTGAAACTAACGAAACTAAAATAGATCTTAGTGAGTATGAAGATAAAATTCAAGATGGTTTATTAATTGACATTTACGCAAAACAACCTAACCTTGAAAGATCTTATAAAAGATCAATTACTATTCATTTTGATAGTGATTCAAATGTTTACACATTCGAATATAACTACACATACGCTGGATATTACGCAGGCATTGATTATAAGATGAGTGATCTTGAAATATTTAATAAATTATTTGAAAAGATTAGTGTAGTAACTGCCGGAAACGGCTCTCAGAACTCATCGTATGGTGAAGTAAGACAAATATTAGAAGAATCAGATATTAACCAAAATAAGAAAACTGTACTATGGGGAATTTATGATAATGCTGAAATACCTGCTGACTGGGGAAGTGGTAACGTCTTCCAAAGAGAGCACGTATGGCCAAACTCAAGACTTGGTATTCCAAGAGTTAATAATAACTCAAGAGATCAAGGTAGTGATCCTCACAACCTAAGAGCTATTATCGGTTCAACCAACTCTAGTAGATCAAATAGATACTTTGTAGCTGGTTCGGGTGAGGCAGGTTATACAATTGGAACTGATCAATATTATCCAGGTGATGCTCACCGTGGTGATGTTGCAAGAATTCTTTTATATATGGCAGTTAGATATAAAGATATTTTATCTTTAGTTGAAACTCCAGGTGGTACTACTTATGAACCAAGTGGTGCCCAGATGGGACAACTTAGTGTACTACTTGATTGGCATTTAGAAGATCCAGTTGATGATTTTGAAATATATCGTAACGATATCATTTTCAAACATCAAGGAAATCGTAATCCATTTATTGATCACCCTGAATTATTTGAAAGAGTATACGATCACATCGTATCAATTAGTGTAAATAGTAAAAAACCAATTACTGTTTTAGATATTGTTATTAAAAATATGGAAATTCAAAGCAACTCTTATTTTATAAATAACACTACAAAAGAATATTTAAGATATATTTAAATAAAAAAAGATATTTAAGAAGCCTAAAAACATTTAATTTTAGGCTTTTTTTATATAAAAAGGACAAATCACCTTATTTTTAAGAAATAGGGGTTATTCTTGCTATTTTTATCATATTATTATATAATATGAATATAAAATAGGTGAAACAGATGGAAATAATTAAAATAGATACAGAGTTTATTACACTAAGTCAATTACTTAAAATAGTAGGTCTAATAGATACTGGCGGACAAGCTAAGTATTTTTTATTGGAAAATGAAGTTTTATTAAATAACGAATTAGAATCAAGACGTGGCAAAAAGTTATACAACAAAGATCATATTAAAATTGGAAATTTAGAATTTATTATTTCGAATGATTAAAAGATTAGAATTAACTAACTTTCGTTGTCACGACAAGATAAATTTGGATTTTAACAAAAACCAAATTTACATTGTTGGTCCAAATGGTTCTGGTAAAACAGCAATCTTAGAAGCTATTTATTTTGCTTCTACTACTAAATCAATGAGAACTAACAATGAAAAAGATTTAATAAAAGAAAACCTACCATTTACCAAAATAGTAATTAAATTTGATGATAATGTTAAAAATGAGCTTGTTATTTCTAAAACCGGCAAAAGAATTATTGCTAATGGTGTTGAAAAACGTCGTATAAGTGATTATATCGGCTCATTTAATGTCGTTATGTTCACAAGTGAAGATATTGATCTTATTAAAGGAACACCAGCTGATAAACGCAATTTTATTGACTTAGAGTGGATGCAACTTGATAAAGATTACTTACAAAGCTTAAATAAGTATAGAAGAATTCTAAGACAAAGAAATGCACTACTTAAAAACTTAAATGTTGATGATGATTTAACTTTTTTAAATATTTTAGGAGACCAACTGTTTCAAGTTGGTTCTAAAATTATTGAAAAAAGAGAAGAAGTTATTAACTTACTTAACAAAGAGTTAGTAAACAATCCATTTGATTTTAATGGACAAGAGTTAAAAATAGTATATCAACCAGATCAAAGTGTTGATAAATTCAAAAAGTGGTTAGATACAAGACAAAAACAAGATATCTTATATCAAACTACTCAAGCTGGACCACATAAAGATGACTTTATTATTACAATTGGTAATAAAGACTCAAAAGTATTTGCATCGAGTGGTCAACAAAGATTAATAGTTATGTCTGTAAAAATAGCTCTTCTTCATGTGATAACTAAGTTAAAACAAACTAAACCAATTTTGTTACTTGATGATATATTAAGTGAATTAGATAATAGAAACCAACAATTGTTTTTAGATAATTTACCTAAAGATAATCAAATTATAATGACAAGCATTAAAGAAATAAAAGAAAATCAAAGTATTCAAATTATTGAAATAAAGGAGTGATGAATCTTGGATAATCAAAACAACAACAATTATAGTGCCGAAAATATTCAGATTTTGGAGGGACTAGAAGCCGTAAGACTAAGACCTGGTATGTACATTGGTAGTACTGGATCTAGAGGCTTACACCACTTAGTATGGGAAATCGTTGATAACTCAATTGACGAAGTTTTAGGTGGCTATGCTAGCCACATCATAGTTGAGATACTAAAAGGCAACGAAATTCAAGTTACCGATAACGGTAGAGGAATTCCAGTTGACTTACACCCTAAAACTGGACGTCCAGCTGTAGAAACTATTCTTACAACACTTCACGCTGGCGGTAAGTTTGATGGTAAATCATATAAAGTATCTGGCGGTTTGCACGGAGTAGGTGCATCGGTTGTTAATGCGCTATCTGAAAGATTTGAAGTTATGATTCGCCGTGATGGTCATGCTTATAGGCAAGATTTTGCTTTTGGTGAACCAGTTGGTGAACTTCAAATTGAAGGAAGTAACAATGAAACAGGAACAACAATCAGATTTAAGTATGATCCAACTATTTTTGTTGAAACGACTGAGTATGATTATGAAATTTTAAGAAATAGAATTCAGCAGCTTGCGTTTTTAAATAAAGGATTAAAAATTACTTTATTTGATCGTCGCGGCGATGTTGATATTGAGAAAAACTACCAATATGATGGTGGTCTTTTAGAGTATATTGATTTTTTAAATGGCAATAGAGTTAAAGTAAACCAAGAACCTGTATTTATTGAAAGAATTGTTGATGATATCTCAATTGAAGTGGCACTTCAATATAATGATTCATATTCAACAAACCTTATTTCATTTGTAAATAATATTACTACCCACGAAGGTGGAATGCATGAAGATGGCTTTAAGATGGCACTCACTAGAGTCTTAAACAAATATGCAATTGAAAATAATTTACTTAAAAAAGAAGATTCATTCATTGGTGATGACACAAGAGAAGGATTAATCGCTATTGTTTCAGTAAAACATCCAAATCCACAATTTGAAGGACAAACTAAGACTAAATTAGGTAACCCAGAAGTAAGACAAATTGCTTCACAAGTTGTTGGTGAAGGATTTGAAAGATTTTTACTTGAAAATCCACAAGATGCAAAAGCAATTGTTGAAAAAGCAGTTACTGCATCACGTGCTAGAATTGCAGCAAGACGCGCTAGAGAAGCAACACGTCGTAAATCACCACTTGAGTCATTAGGTTTTGCATCAAAACTTGCTGATTGTCGTAGTCGTAACCCAGAAATTTCTGAGTTATACATCGTGGAAGGGGACTCAGCGGGTGGTTCTGCTAAACAAGGTAGAGAATCAGAGTTTCAAGCAATCTTACCACTTAGAGGGAAAGTATTAAACGTAGAAAAAGCACGTTTAGATCGAATTTTATCTAACCGCGAAATTATTTCAATAATTCAAGCACTAGGTACTGGAATTGGTGAAGAGTTTGATCCAACCAAAGCTAGATATCACAAGATTGTTATTATGACGGATGCTGACGTAGACGGTGCTCATATTAGAACACTACTTCTAACCTTCTTCTTCCGTTATATGAAAGGGTTAATCGATTTAGGTTATATCTATATCGCTCAACCTCCACTATATAAAGTGACACAAGGACGTAGATCAGAATATATTTATGATGATGAAACGTTAGAAAAATTACTTCAAGAAATGGGCGGGCGCCCATCACTTCAAAGATATAAAGGTCTTGGAGAGATGAACCCTGAACAATTATGGGAAACAACAATGAACCCTGAAACTAGAACACTACTTCAAGTTTCACTTAAAGACGCAATTGATGCTGATAATGTATTTACCATGTTAATGGGTGAAGAAGTTGAACCGCGTAAAGAATTTATTCAAGAAAACGCAGTTTATGCTAAAAACATTGACGCATAGAAAGGAAGATTAAAATGGAAGATAATAAAAACTTAAACGAACATATTGAAGATATCGATGAACTTGAAGATGAAGTTGAATCAATAGACGATCATAATCACGGCGATATTAAAGAAATTAGTATTTCTTCTGAGATGAAAACATCATTCCTTAGCTATGCAATGAGTGTTATTGTTTCAAGAGCCTTACCAGATGTTAGAGATGGTATGAAACCGGTTCAACGTCGTATTATTTATGGTATGAATGATCTTGGTATGTATGCCGATCGTCCACACAAAAAATCAGCTAGAATTGTTGGGGAAGTAATCGGTAAGTATCACCCACACGGAGATTCTAGTGTTTATGAAGCTATGGTTAGAATGGCGCAGCCATTTAACTACCGCGATCCACTAATCGATGGTCATGGTAACTTTGGATCAGTTGACGGCGACGGTGCTGCAGCGATGCGTTATACGGAAGCTAGAATGTCTAAAATTGCGATGGAATTAGTTCGTGATTTAGATAAAAACACAGTTGACTTTGTTGATAACTATGATAACTCAGAAACTGAACCAAGTGTCTTACCTGCTAGATTTCCAAACTTATTAGTTAACGGAGCAAGCGGAATTGCAGTTGGTATGGCAACTGATATTCCGCCACACAATTTAGGCGAAGTTATTGATGGAACACTAGCTTATATTGATAATCACGATATAACTATCCATGAATTAATGGAACATATTAAAGGTCCAGATTTCCCTACGGGAGGCCAAATCTTAGGATTGACAGGGTTAAAACAAGGTTATGAAACAGGTAATGGTAGAATTGCCATAAGAGCAACTACTGAAATAGTACACTACCGTAATAAATCAGCAATTATTATTACTGAAATACCTTATCAAGTTAATAAAACTAGATTAATTGATAAGATTGCTGAAATAGTTAAAGAAAAAGTTGTTGATGGTATTACTGATTTACGTGATGAGTCAAACCGCAAGGGAATGAGAGTTGTAGTTGAACTACGTAAAGACATCATTCCAGAAGTAATGTTAAACAACTTATATAAATACACCCAACTACAATCATCTTATAGTTTAAATATGATTGCTCTTGTTGATGGGCAACCAAAAACTCTAAACTTAAAAGATATGATTGTTCATTATGTTGCGCATCAAGTTGAAGTAATTCAACGTCGTACGCTTTTTGATCTTGAAAGAGCTGAAGCAAGACAACATATTTTAGAAGGTTTAATTATTGCTCTAAATGATTTAGATAACGCAATTAAAATAATTAGAGAAGCTAGAATTGGTGAAGAAGCAAGAGAAAAATTAATTGAAACTTACGATTTAACAGAAATTCAAGCAAGAGCTATTCTTGATATGAGACTTCAAAGACTGACGGGTCTTGAAATTGAAAAAATCAAGGAAGAGCATGTTGAATTAACTGCTAAAATCAAAGACTTTAGAGAAATTATTGCATCTGAAGACCGCAAATTTGAAATTATTAAAGAAGAATTACAAGAAATTAAAGATAAATTTGCAACTCCTAGACAATCAATTATTAACTTACATGCTGATTTAAGTATTGAAAACGAAGACTTAATTCCAGTTGAAGATGTTATTGTAACAATTACTAATCAAGGTTATATTAAGAGAATGGTTGTTGATGAGTATAAAATTCAAAACCGTGGCGGAGTCGGTATGACAGGTATTAAAGTACACGATGATGACTTTGTTGAACACATGGGGATGACTTCTACTCACGATTTCCACCTCTTCTTTACTAATAAAGGTAGAGTATACAAAATTAAAGGTTATGAAATTCCTGACTTAGGTAGAACTGCTAAAGGACTACCAATTGTTAACTTATTAAACTTTGATAAAGATGAAGAGTTAGCAAGCTTTGCATCAATTAAAGATTTTGATCGTGAAGATGAATATTTAGTATTCATTACTAAAAATGGTATTGTTAAAAGAACTCCAGTTAGTGCATTTAAAAATATCAGAACAAACGGTATTATCGCAATTGCACTACGTGAAGACGATGAGTTACTTGCAGTAAAAACAACTGATGGTAACCAACAATTGATTTTAGGATCAAGTGGAGGAAAAGCAATTCGTTTCCTAGAAACAGATGTTAGAACTACTGGCCGTAACACATCAGGAGTTATTGGAATGAGATTAAATGAAGGCGAATATTTAGTAGGAGCCGGATTAATTGAAGATGAAAATGAAGATATCTTAATAGTAACAGAAAACGGCTATGGTAAGAGAACACTTGCTAGTCAATACCGCTTGCAATCAAGAGGTGGTAAAGGTGTTTTAGCATACGATCAAACTGAACGTAACGGTGGATTATGCGCCCTAAGAGTTGTTACTGAAGATAATGATTTAATTGTAATAACCGATCGTGGTGTTGTAATTAGAGTTCCAATTTCTCAAATTTCTCAATTAAACAGAGTTACTCAAGGAGTTAAAGTAATTAGACTTCGTTCTGATCATAAAATTGCTACTACTGCTATTGTTGATCATGTTGAAGCTCAAGAAGAAGAAATTGAAGAAATAGAATTTGAACAAAAACAAATGGATCTTAATAATCAAGAGGAAGACCGTCAAGTAGTTGAATTAAAACCAATTAAGAATGAAGACGAAGAGGATGAACCAACTATAACTAAAGAATCTATTTTTGATTAATAAGAGGTGAATTAAAATGTTAGATTTAAGAAGAATCGGCGACAACGTCGAAGAAATAATAAAAAAACTTGAAACACGTGGTGGAAACTTCGATTATTTAAAAGAAGTTCCATTCTTAATTAATTCTAGACGTGAATTAATTTTAAAAGGGGACGAGTTAAAAGCAACTCGAAACCAAACATCTAGAAAAATTGGCGAATACAAACAAGCTGGTAAAGATGTCAAAGAAATACTAGCCAGTGTTGCCAATTTAGGAGATGAGATTAAAGAAATTGATCAAAAAATTAATGAAGTTGAAGAAAAAATTAACCAAATTTTACTTAATACTCCAAATATTCCAGCTGAAGATGTTCCTATTGGAAAAGACGAAAGCTCCAATAAAGAAATAATTAAATGGGGTAAACCTACAAAGTTTAACTTTCCTGTAAAAGACCATGTTGAAATTGGCGAAAATTTAGGAATATTAGATTTTCAAAGAGCTAGTAAGGTAACAGGACCACGCTTTGTATATCAAAAAGGACTTGGAGCACGCTTAGAGCGCGCCTTAATTCAATTTATGATGGATGTTCATGCTCATGAAGGTGGATACACTGAGTGTATTCCACCATACATCGTAAATGAAGATAGTATGTATGGAACTGGACAGTTTCCTAAGTTTAAAGAGGAATCTTTTCATTTAGATGGATTTAATTGGTATTTAAATCCAACTGCAGAAGTTCCAATGATTAATATGTATCGTGATGAAATTTTAGATGGTGATCTTCTACCTCTTAAATATACAGCTTATACAACAGCTTTCCGTTCGGAAGCTGGATCAGCTGGAAGAGATACAAGAGGCATGTTACGTCAACATCAATTTAATAAGGTCGAATTAATTAAGTTTAGTAAACCAGAAGATTCTTATAAAGAATTAGATTCGATGCTAAAAAGTGCGGAGTCTATTTTACAAAAACTAGAACTACCTTATCGTGTCGTTGTACTTTCAACTGGTGATATGGGCTTTTCAATGTCTAAAACATATGACATTGAAGTTTGGTTACCAGGGCAAGATAAATACCGAGAAATCGCATCAATAAGTAATGCCGAAGATTATCAAGCACGTAGAGCAAACATCAGATTTAGACGTTCAAGAGACAGTAAAACTGAATTTGTTCATACACTTAACGGATCAGGTATCGCTGTTGGTAGAACGGTCATTGCAATCTTAGAAAACTATCAAAATGAAGATGGAACAGTTACTGTTCCAAAAGTATTAGTACCTTATTTACGAACAGATATTATAAAATAATGGAGAAAGGAGAAAAGACTATTTTAGTCTTTGATTAAGATTATGAAAATTTATTATGTTGAAGATGAAGCTAATTTAGCTGAAATAATAAAAAAATATTTAATACGCGAGGGTTATGATGTTACATTGTTTTATGATGGTGAATCAGCAATGGAACGTATTAATGATCAAGTTGATTTATGGATTTTAGATATTAACTTACCAGGAGATATCGATGGTTTTCAGTTAATTACTAAAATTAAAGAAGTTCAACCAACTACTTCTGTTATCTTTACCTCAGCAAGAGATAAAGATATGGACAAAGTAGAAGGTTTAGAACTTGGTAGCGATGATTATTTAGCAAAACCATTTGCACCAAGAGAACTAATTTTAAGAGTAAAAGCTGTATTAAGAAGAAATTCATATGCTTCTTCTCCATTAATTCATTATGAAACATATGAGATTAATACAGAAAAAAGAGAAATTAAAGAAAATGATAATATTATTAGACTAACTAATAAAGAATACGAATTATTAGCATTTTTTATTAGTAATAAAGGCGAAGCTTTTGAAAGGGAAGTTATTCTAAAACAAGTTTGGGGACCAGAATACTTTGGTAATAGTCGTGTAGTAGACGATTTACTACGCAGACTTAGACAAAAGATGCCAAAATTAAGAATTGAAACGATTTACGGACACGGATATCGCTTGTTATGAATCGTTGGAAGTTGTCAACTCAAATCTCAATTATGTTTACAGCAGTAACAGTGATTATATCACTGGTTTTCCTGCTGATTTTTGAGTTTTCACTTCAAAGAGTTTATCAAAACGAAAACAAATATCAACTCAATCAATATTTAAATGATGTAGTTGAGTGGTGGAATCGCGAAGCGATTAGACATAATAACTTTAATGGATATATTATTTATGAGTGGGAATTAAATGCTGATGATGAAATAGTATTAGTTGAAAAACGTCGATCATCAGTTGAAGAAACTATCGATCTATTTAATAATGAAAAACTAATGGATCATATAACCCAGATAGCTCATAATAATCCGCCATCTCAATTTCAAGAAGAAATAAAGATAGAAAGAGTTAAGTATCATATTGATGGCAAAGGACAAAGAATTGCCGAAGAAGGCGGATTTTATGTAATTGTCTTTACAGATAATCGCTACACTAAGTCAATTCGAGATGACTTTGCTCAAACACTTAGATTTACAGTATTAGTACTTATCGCTCTTGGTAACGTCTCACTTCTTCTATGGTCTAGATTAGTTCTAGGTAGAATTGGAGAATTGCAAGGAGAGATTTCTTTATTAGTTAAAAGTAACTATGAAAGACCAATTAAGACTGAAGGTAAAGATGAAATTGCCGGACTTGCTCAATCAATTGAGCAAATGCGATTAGAGATTTTAGAAAACGAACAAACTAAACGCGAAATTATGCAAAACATCTCGCACGACTTTAAAACTCCTATTTCAGTTATTAGAACTTACGGAGAAGCTATTAAAGATGGTGTTACTGATGTAAATGACATTGATGTTATTATTGATCAAGCTGAACTGTTAAATCACAAAGTAGTTCAGTTATTACAACTAAATAAGATTACATATTTAACACAAGATCAAGAACCAGAAGCTGTATTCGTAAAAACAGTAATACATAATATTGTTAATAAAAACAAATTTAAATTTGATAAAGAGTTTGTTTTAAACTTAGATAATTCTACTTATATTGCTACTGCTGAAGGTTTAGAAATAGCTATTGGTAATGTTATTGATAACGCAATGCGTTATGCAGAAACAAAAATAGTTATTGTTCTTAAAAATAAAATACTCACCATCTATAATGACGGTGAGTATATTGATGAAGCATTTATGGAAAAAATATTTAAGCCATATGAAAAGTCTAATAAAGGTGAGTTTGGCTTAGGTATGAGCATAACTCAACAAACATTAGCATTCTATAATTTGACAATATCGGTTAAGAATGTTCGAAAAGGTGTAATGTTTGTTATAGAGCCGATTGGATAGCCTTACATCTTTTTTCAAGCTCTTCTTGTGTTGCAAGCCCGTAGTTATTAGTCAATGTAAAGTTAACATCACTTTCGTTATATCTAGGTATAATATGAATATGATAGTGAAAAACAGTTTGACCTGCAACTTGACCATTGTTGTTTAGGATATTTAAACCACTTGGATTAAATGCTTTATTAATAGCTTTAGAAAGTTTAACAACAACTTTATAAAGATGAGCTGATATTTTATCATCAAGTTCAAAAATATTTTCATATTCACGCTTTGTTACAACTAAAGTGTGACCTAAAGTAGCTTGTGAAATATCTAAAAAAGCAATCACTAGATCATCTTCATAAATGATATTTGCTGGTATTTCACGCTTAATTATTTTAGTAAATATAGTTGACATATTATATCCCCCTTTGTATATTTATTATATCATATGGGGGTAAATTTTTACCTAAAATTAGTATTATTTTATAAGAAAGGATCATATTATGATTTTAGAAAGACAACTGGTATTTAGTGACCCAATATATGGTTATGTAAGAGTAGAAAATGGCTTTATTAAAAGACTTATCAACTCTAAGTTTTTTCAAAGATTAAGAAGAATTAAACAACTTAGTGGGGTGACTATGGTCTTTCATACAGCTGAACACTCACGCTTTTCTCATTCGCTTGGAGCGTATGAAATAGCAAGACGATTTTTAGATATACCAGATTTAAAATCTGGTTTTTCCAAAAGAGAAAAAGAATTGTTTTTAGCATCAGCTCTTCTTCATGATATAGGTCATGGTCCTTATTCACATGCTTTTGAAAAAGTCTTTAATACTAATCATGAATCTATTGGGGCTTATATTATTACTAATCATAAAGAAATAAGATCTATATTAAATGATATTGATAACGAGTTTGCAAATGATGTTTCATCTATTATTTTAAAAAAAGGAAAATTTCCATTAATTGAGCAACTTATCTCTAGTCAAGTTGATGTTGATAGACTTGATTACTTAATTAGAGATTCTTATCATACTGGAGTACCATATGGTCGTGTTGATATTGACAAAATAACAAGATCAATTAATATTGTAGACAGTAAAATAGTATTTAAAGAAAGTGCCCTAAATACTTTGGAGAGCTTCTTCTTTAATCGCTATCATATGTACTGGCAAGTTTATTATCATCCGGTAGGTAGAGCTTATGAGTTTAATTTAGAGATGATTTACCGAAGAATTAGCGATTTAATTAAAGAAGGCTATAATTTTAGTAATAATATTAACTTTTTAATAAGAGTTATGGAAAATCCATATGATTTAGATGCTTATTTAGCAATTGACGATTACTATATTAATGGATTAATCAATTCATTGTTATACAGCAAAGATGAAATCTTAAAAAACTTGTCTTGTGATTTTTTAAATCGTAAAATCTGGGGTTATGTTGATTTAGATAAAAAAGATTTAATTGATGAAATAAAATCTAACTTTAAAAATAATGAAATTAACTACTACTGCGGTATAACTGCAGTAAGACAAAGTATTTATCAACATAGCTTATATGACACTGATAGAGAATTATTTATATTTGATGATAAAAACATCGTTAAACTGAGTGAAAAGTCAGAAATTATTAAAAATTTGATAGATAAACCAAATAAAACGGATGATAAATTATTTTATAGGAAACAAAATCATGAATAAAATATATGTTGTTGAAGGAATTCATGATGAACAACTATTAAAAAGAATAGATCCCAATATGATAGTTATTACAACTAATGGTTTGGCCTATGATGAACAATTAATTAACAAATTAATTAAATTAGAAGAAAATAATGAAATTATTTTAATTTTAGATCCAGATTTTCCTGGAACTAAAATAAGAGATGCAATAAGCACTAGACTTAAAAACCCAAAACATATTTTTATTCCAAAACATTTAGCAATTTCTGAAGAAAAGCAAAAAGTAGGACTAGAACATGTTGAAATAAAAGACCTGAAAAAGTTATTAAATTATGAAATTACTATAAAAAAAGAAAAAAATAGTAATATTACAACTTATATTATGCAAAAATTAGGATTAACGGGTAGATCAAATAGTCAAATACTTAGAAATAAAGTTACAGACTATTATCATTTACCTAAATCTAATGCAAAAAGACTGTTAAATTATTTAAATGGTTTAGGAATAACTAAAGAAGAAATACAAGAGGTATTAGATGCAAGCTAAAAAGAAATTTGGCCAAAATTTTATATCAGATTTAAACCTAATTAACAAAATTGTTAATGGTGCAAAAATAGAAGGAAAAAACGTAGTAGAAGTAGGTCCTGGAAGAGGAGCTTTAACTAAGGTAATTTCTCAAACAGCACATAAGGTTATCGCATACGAAATAGATCAAGATTTGAAGCAATATCTTGATCCTTTATCTGATCAATTTCCTAACTTAGAAATAACATATGAAGACTTCTTAAAAACTAATCTTAAAACAGATGAAACTTGGGAATTAATAGGTAATTTACCTTATTATATAACCACACCAATTCTTTTTAAATTTCTAGAAGAACCACAATATAATAGTGCTACTATTATGGTTCAAAAAGAAGTAGGAGATAGAATCTTAAGTAGCCCAAATTCAAAGAAATATAATGCCTTATCAGTTATTGTACAATACCTTACAAATGTTGAAAAAATAGTAAATGTTTCAAGAAAAATGTTTTATCCAGTACCTAACGTTGATAGTATTGTAATAAGACTTGAAAAGAAAGAAAATAGAAAAATACATCAAACAAATGAAGTTGATTTTTTCAATTTTGTTAAAGCTTCTTTTGAACAAAAAAGAAAGACATTAGTTAACAACTTGTCAGAGCATTTAGATTTATCAAAACAAGAGATAATCGCTTTACTAAAAGATAATGGTTTTAATGATAATGTAAGAGCTGAGCAATTATCAATTGAGGAATTTGTTAAGCTATTCGGAGTGTTTAAGTAATATGATTTATGAAAAAGCATACGCAAAAGTTAATATAAACTTACAAGTAAAAAACAAAAGAAATGACGGTTTTCATGAACTAGAATCTTTAGTTTTACCACTTAATTTTTGTGATGAAATGATCTTTGAGTTTTCACATGAAAATGAAGTGATTTCAAATGTTTATATTAAAGATAATGTTGTATTAAAAACAATCGAATTATTTCAAAAAGAATTTAATTTAAATAAACCAGTTAAGGTTATATTAAATAAAAAAATTCCTGTCGGATCAGGACTTGGAGGAGGTAGTGCTAACATTAGTGCAACCCTACGAGGATTGAATAAATTATACAACCTAAACTTAGAGTTAAATGAGTTGGAATTACTTGCTAATAAACTAGGTAGTGACACCTTGTTTTGTCTATATAATAAACCAGCTATTATAAGTGGTAGAGGAGATAAGATTTCATTTATTAATTATGATGAAATTATGTCAGTTTTAATTATTTTATTACCTTTAAAAATACTAACAAAAGATGTGTTTAATAACCATGTTATTGATACTAAAAATCATGCTAATATTTTAGAATATAATGATAATGATTTACTTAAAACTTTACTTAATAATAATGAAAAATTTAATGCAATGTATCATAAGATACAACAAGTTGTGCCTCATGTTAAAATGAGTGGATCAGGGCCAACTTTATTTGTTACTAATTACACTGAAGACATACTAAAAAAACTCCAATTAATAAAAGATATTAATTTGCTATCAGTTAAAATTCTAAAATAACCTATACATTTTCGAATAATAGTGATATAATCAAAGTAGAATAAGACTGATGGAGGACATAATATGAAAATTACAGATGTAAGAGTTCGAGTTCTAGGAACAGAAAGTAGATTAAAAGGAGTAGCTACAATAACGTTTGATGATTGCTTTGTCGTACACGACATTAAAATTATCGAAGGAGAGTCTGGGGTTTTTATTGCTATGCCAAGTAAAAAGATGCCAAATGGATCTTATCGTGACATTGCTCATCCTATTAACTCTGATACTAGAAAGGAAATTGAAGATCGCATCATCGCTAAATACGAAGATGTACTTGCAAATCCAGAACAAGAAGAAATAGGGGAAGAATAAATTCATATATTTCACAAAAAGGCAACGGTTGTTGCCTTTTTTGTTATCTTTTTAAAGCTAAAAATTGTATACTAATTATAAGGGGGAAATAAAATGAGAGAAATTGATGGCAAAAAAGTAAAACTATTTAGCTTAAGTTCCAATGTTCCTTTAGCTAAAGAAATTGCAAAAACTTCTGATATTCCACTATCAGTAGTAGATGTATTAAAGTTTGCTGACGGCGAGATTAGTGTAAATATTGAAGAAAGCGTTAGA
>JAAYNT010000073.1 GCA_012520715.1 Acholeplasmataceae bacterium | reverse complement strand
GATAAATTACCGCCTGGATTTCCTCTTAAGTCTAAAATTAATAATTTATTTTCACCACTTAAAACACCAGCTTCTAACTCAGTTAAATGAGTTTTAAATACTGCTGCAGTATGTTCTTGAAATTCATTAATTTTAATATATCCGTTATTTTCATCAAGTTTTTTACTAACTACGGTTGGTCTTAAAAACTTTTCATATTCTATTTCAATTTTAACAATTGTATCATTTAATCTTTTAACAATAAATGTTCGCTTCTCTCCAGACTCACCTACGATGTTATCCATTAATTGTGGTTGTTCCCATTTAACATCTTTAAATATGATGTCTTGGTTTTCTTTTACAAGCCCAATTATTTTATCTCCAGGAAATATCTTAGCTTTTTCAGCTGGACTATAACGCATGATGTCATTAACATTCATCTCATAGTCTTCATAAACAAAGCTAATTCCAATTCCTGTAAAATATTCTTTTTCATGACTGGCACTACTTTGTGGTTCAGTAACTGATGTTGTAAACAGTGAAATTGATGTATACGGATCATCTAAAACATCAACTAAACTTGAGAGTTGTGCATATAAAGCTTGTGTGTTATCAAATTCATTTAAGTGATGTGCTTTAAAGAAATTAAATAACTTTTGGTATGCAATAGACCCTTCAGTTAACTCTTCTGTTACAATTGGTTCTTGTTGGGTTGGTGGTAATTTATTACTATTTCTATTAATAATTCCTCTTAGCTCAAAGCCAAAAGCAAATACTAATAATGCTGCTCCAAAAGCCATTAAGAAAATTAACCAATTATTTATACGTCTTGGATTTTGATTTTGGTTTTGTGGTTGTTGATTGTACATGTTATTCTCCTTTTATTTCAAACCCATAACCAACTACTTCCCTTGTTTCTACGATAAATGTAAAAGCATTTGGATCATGAGATAATACTGTTTCTTTTAAATCAAATGTTTGATTACGACCGATTGTACAAATAATTAAGCTTCGTTCTTCGTTCGTATATCCACCAGTGACCCTGGCTTTAGTAAAGCCACGGTCTAAATTATTAACGATACCATCTCTTATTACTTCTTCGTACTCCGCGGTTGTAATAATAAATGCTGTAAATCCTAATCTTCCGCTAAAGATAATCTTATCAACTACTAATCCAATTAAGAAAACAGAGATTACACCGTATAATACATTTTCAATATTAAAAGCAAATAATCCTAAAAGTACGATTATGCCATCAGTGCCGTAAATAGCGATAGAATATGGAACTTTTCCGAATTTTGAAATGATTTTTTGTAAAATATCCATGCCACCAGTTGTTGTATTATTATTAAATACTAAACCTAGTCCTAGTCCAACTAACATTGAACCAAATAAGGTTGCAACAAGTAATTTAGATGTTTCTGTTCCTTCAGAAAAATATCTAAATATTAAATCATTTGGTGCTTTAAGTAATTCAAATAAGAAAATTACTGATGGATATAAAATAGTTGGGTAAATAGTTCTAATAAAAAACTTCTTACCTAGTGTAAAAAATGAAATTACTAATAAAATAATATTTAGGGCATATACAAAATAACTTATTTTAAACCAAGGTTTGTTTACCCATTTATTTACAACAATACCTAGACCGCCAACACCACCGGTATTTAAGTTCATTGGCACAAAGAAAAAATAAAATCCTAGTGCCATAATAATCACACCAAGTGTGATTTCTGCGTGATGCCTAATGTGGTGCATAGTAGTTGATTTTAGTTTCATATCTTATCTCCATTTCAAATAAGCGTTAATAAATGGTTCTAGTTTACCATCCATTACATCATCGATTTGGCTAGTTTCTTCATTAGTTCTTAAATCTTTTACCATTTGATAAGGATGGAAAACATAAGAACGAATTTGTGAACCCCAACCAATTGATTTTTGTTCGCCTTTTAGTTTTGCTAATTCTTCTTCCTTTTTTTCGATTTCTAGTTGTAATAATTTTGAACTTAAAATCTTTAAAGCCATTTCTCGGTTTTTAATTTGGCTTCTTTCATTTTGACATGTTACAACGATCTTCGTTGGTAAGTGTGTAATTCTTACCGCCGAGTCAGTTGTATTAACTGATTGTCCGCCAGCTCCACTTGAGCGGTAGACATCAACTTTAATCTCTTCATCTTTAATATCTATTAAAACATCGTCTTCAATTTCAGGAACTACTTCAACTGATGCAAATGAAGTGTGACGTTTTTTATTAGCATCAAATGGGGAAATTCTTACAAGTCTGTGAATCCCAATTTCAGCTTTTAAATGACCATAAGCAAACTCACCCTCAATATGAATAGTTGCGCCTTTAATACCTGCTTCATCACCAGGTTGGAAGTCTAGAACTTCTGTTTTATAGCCTTGCCTTGCTGCGTAACGAAGATACATCCGATATAGCATCTCAGCCCAGTCTTGAGCTTCTGTTCCGCCAGCACCAGCATGTATTTGTAAAATACAGTTATTATTATCATATGGTTCATTAAGTAGTGTTTGGACTGAGAACTCTTCTATTTGTTCGCTAAATTCATCTAAATCCATTATTAAAATGTCCCACTCTTCAGTGCCTTCTTCACTTATTTCTAACCAATCTTTAATATTTGAAAAACTCTCACTTAAAGATTTATAAGTATTTAAATTAGATTCAATAAAGCTAATTCTTCTAGTCGTTTCTTTAGCTTTGTTTTGGTCATTCCAAAAACTAGGATCTAACATCTTTTCATTTAAAGATTTTAATTCTTGTTTTAATTCATCTATTTTGATAGCTTTTTCTAAATCATCTAATCTTTCTTCATATTCAGTTATTAATTTGTTAACTTCATATTTCTCCATTTTATCTACTCCAAGGAGCTCTTTTTCCTCTTTGTTTTGGTCTTCTTTTTCTGCGACTAGTTGTTTCTTCACCTTGGTTAGTTGAAGTATTTTTAACAACTTGTTCTCTTTCAATACGATGCTCAATAACTGATCTTAGAACATACTTAGTAGTATCTTCGGTTATTCCAGCTACCATTTCATCAAACATTCTTCTACCTTCTTGTTGGTAAACAATAAGTGGGTTTGTTTGTGAGTAAGCTTGAAGTCCTACTGCTTGTCTTAATTCACTCATTGTATCAATATGCCTCATCCAATAGGTATCAATTACTCTTAAAAGAATTGCTTTTAAAAACTCTTGGAAAACTACTGGTGGAACATGTTCTTTTTTGTATTGAATTTCAGCCTGAGCTTTTTTGATAACTAAACTAGTTAAATCATTAACATCATTAACATTTTCCAATTCTTCTTCTTTAATAGCTCCCTTTTGGAAAATGTTACCATCGTAATGCTTTAATACCGCTTCTTTATTAATGGTTTGACTTCTATCATCGTTTACAAAACGATATATATCATTAGTAACACCACGTGTTACCATGTTAATTGCGTGTTCTTCAATTGATTCTTGAGTTAAGATAAATCTACGTTCAGCATAAATAATTTCTCTTTGTTGTCTCATAACATCGTCATATTTTAAAACAGACTTACGAGTGTCATAGTTCATACCTTCAATTCTTTTTTGCGCGTTTGCAACAAATCTTGCAAACATTTTAGAAGTTAGAGGTTCATCTTGTCCGCCTTGTAAGTTAGTAATCATATCCATTTGAGCTCTAAATCTTTCGCCACCGAATCTCATTAATAACTCATCATCTGCTGATAAATAAAATCTTGAATAACCTGGGTCTCCTTGACGACCACTACGACCACGCAATTGGTTGTCAATTCTTCTTGATTCATGTCTTTCACTACCAATAACAGCAAGTCCACCCAGTTCAACTACACCTTCTCCTAACTTAATGTCAGTTCCACGACCAGCCATGTTAGTAGCAATTGTAACTGAACCCATTTGTCCAGCTTTTTCGATAATTTCTGCTTCTCTAGCATGGTTTTTAGCGTTTAATACTTCGTGTGGAATTCGCTCATCACGCAGTAAGCGTGATAATAATTCTGAAGTTTCAACAGCAATTGTACCAATTAGAATTGGTTGACCTTTCTCGTGTCTTTCTTTTACTTCTTTAATCAGTGCTTTATATTTGGCTTCAGCACTTGCAAATAACATATCAGTTGCATCTTCTCTAATCACAGGAGCATTAGTTGGTATTTCAACTACGTTCATGTTATAAATTTCACGGAACTCTTCTTCTTCAGTTTTAGCAGTACCAGTCATACCAGATAGTTTTGAATACATTCTAAAAAAGTTTTGGTATGTAATAGTTGCAACTGTAATTGTTTCTTTTTTAATTTCAACATTTTCTTTAGCTTCTAAGGCTTGATGTAAGCCTTCAGAAAACTGACGTCCTTTTAAAATACGACCAGTAAATTGGTCAACAATTAACACTTCACCATCTTGAACTACATATTCTTTGTCTCTTGACATTAGTTTGTTAGCTCTTAAGGCATTGTTAATGTGGTGAACTAAACTAACGTTTTTAATATCGTATAAGTTTTCAATTCTAAATACTGATTCAGCTCGTTCAATTCCTTTTGGTAACAATTCAATTGCTCTTGCTTCAATATCGATTTCATACTCATCTTCGCGTACTGATTTTGCAAATCTATCAGCTTGACGATATAAGTTTTGAGTATCTCTTGCACCACCAGAAATAATCAAAGGAGTTCTAGCTTCGTCAATTAAAATCGAGTCAACCTCGTCAATAATTGCATATTGAAGTCCTCTTTGTTGAACCATATCTGATCTATGGACTACCATGTGATCTCTTAAGTAGTCAAATCCTAATTCAGAGTTTGTTGAATAAACAATATCACAGTTATATGCATCACGTTTTTGACTTGGTGTTAAATCACGAATATTAAGTCCGACTGTTAATCCTAAAAAACGGAATAAATCTCCGATTTCTCCGTCAGTTTCTCTTCGTGCTAAGTACTCGTTAACTGTAACAATATGAACAGCATCACCACTTAGAGCATTTAAATATGCCGGCATAACAGCTGTTAGTGTTTTACCTTCTCCTGTTTTCATCTCAGCAATGTTACCATGATGAATAACATATGCCCCTTGAATTTGAACAAAATAAGGTGTTAAACCAGTAACTCTAATTGATGCTTCTCTTACTAATGCAAAAGCTTCAATTAATAAATCATCTAAAGTTTCACCATTTTTATAACGTGTTTTAAATTCGTTAGTAATTTTTACAAAATCACTATCGTCTAAATTTTTATATTTTTCATGCTGAGCAATTACTTTCTCAGCGATTTTTGCTGATTCTTTTAATACTTTTCTTGATGGATCAAATAATCTTCTTAACATACAAAACACTTCCTAACTCTATATATTTTACTATATATATATAGTATTAGCAAGAAAAAGAGGGTGGTAGTGGTACCAACTTTTTAATAAATATTAACTATTTTTACAATTGTATCAAAATTAAGTAATAAAAAAACCACATAAGTGGTTTATTTATCAAATAATTATAGTAAGTTTTTAAAAATGTTTACACTATCGGTTTGTTCCCAAGAAAATTCATTTCTACCAAAGTGACCATAAGTCGCTGTATTTTGGTAAACTGGTTTTTCTAGGCCAAGTTTGTCAATAATTCCTCTTGGTCTTAAATTGAAGTTTTCAATAATTGTTTCAGTTATTTCATAATCATTAACTTTACTTGTTCCAAAAGTGTTAACTGAAACACTTACTGGATCAGCTACTCCAATTGCATAAGCAAGTTGAATTTCACACTCCGATGCAATTCCAGAAGCAACAACATTTTTTGCTAAATATCTAGCCATATATGCAGCACTTCTATCAACTTTAGATGAATCTTTTCCACTCATTGCACCGCCACCGTGTTTTGCATAACCACCATATGTGTCAACAATCAATTTTCGCCCAGTCAAGCCAGCATCTCCGTGTGGACCTCCAACGACAAACCTTCCTGTTGGGTTAATTAAATAACGAGTATTTTTATCTACTAAGTGCTGTGGGATAATAAAGTCAATGACATGTTCTTTTACATCTCTTCTTACATCTTCAATATCATAAAATTCACGGTGTTGAGTTGATAATACTACTGTATCAATTCTTTTAATTGATCCATTATCATTATACTCTACTGTAACTTGAGTTTTACCGTCTGGTCCTAAGTTAGGTAGTATTTGTTGTTTTCTAACAAATGCTAATCTTTGAGATAGTTGATTAGCTAGTGTAATAGCAAGTGGCATTTGTACATCTGTTTCATTATTGGCATAGCCAAAAATGATGCCTTGATCACCTGCTCCTTGTTCAACATTTCCATCAACTCCCATTGAAATATCACTAGATTGTTCATCTATTTTAACTAAAAACTCAACAGTATCGGCATCATAACCTAAATCATCGTCATTATAACCAATTTTTCTAATGGCTTCTTTAGCGATTTCTTTGTAATTTACTCTAGCATGAGATTTTACTTCACCATAAATAAAGCAAAACTTAGTTGTAACTGATACCTCACAAGCTACTCGTGCTTTTGGATCTACTTTTAATATTTCATCTAATATACTATCTGCAATATAATCTGCAACTTTATCTGGATGACCTTCTGTAACTGATTCACTAGAAAATACTTTCATATGTTTTTATGTATACTCTATTAAATTTATCTTTTGATATAAGTTTTGAGTATACTTCTCCTTTTTTTAGAATATTTATCAAAAGACATAAAAAAATGACGCTCGGAAAAGCGTCAATTCGACTTTTCCTTATTGTTGGATTTCTCCCTCGTCTTAAGCACCTAATTTAATAGGTTGCTACTACCATAACGGTGACTAGCCTAGGTAGTTCTTAATAAGTCAATTATATTATATACTATCAAATTGATTTTAGCAATTCATTTGATGTAATATTTTTAGTTAAAATTATTATAGATTTTAGCAAAATCATTATGATATGCCATAAATCTTTGAAAGAGGTTTCTTGAGAAGAAAATATCAAATTCTTCTTCAAATATTTTCATGACTATCGCATGATTTAATGGTCTTTTGTAAGTTTCAACTGCTCGCATTGTAATATATAAATCGGCTAGTAATATTATTTGAGATTCGAGTGGTTCATCAAGTCTATTTAAATCTTTTGCCATTTGATCTGATAAAATTCCTTCTGTTTGAGCTCTTGCGATATCTTCAACTTTTTGTGCAAGTTGAATTCTTCTTGAAATAATGGCAGCTAATTCAGATTTTTGTTTTAAAATATTAAAATCTCCTTTAATTTCATCACTTTCAGAATCTTTAATTTCATCTGTTCTAAGATGAACTAGTGAAAATTCTTTTAATTCTTCTAATTCTTTATCATTATATCCTGATACTTGACCTAAAAAGATAGAAATATCATGAACTTGATATGCTTTTCTTTGATTAAATAATGACTTAGGGCTTGCTAGAACTGAGTTAATTAAATCAGTAGAAAATGAATGAAAATCAGTTTCAACTAATCTACGTTTTTGCAGTTCAAATACTCTTTCATGATGCATATATTCGCCAATTGAAACAATCGCATATAACACCACAACATATATTATAAAGATTATACTTCTAAGTCCAATATCAACTAACATTAACTTCATCTGTTCACCACCATTATTAATAATTTGTGGTGAGTTATATGTTACAAAAAAGTGAACGATAGTTAAGATTGAGAATAATATTAATGATCCATTTAATAATGCTCTTTTTGCTTGATAAAGCGATATTACAGTAATTACATAAAAGAATAGTAAATAAGCAAATGTCTCAAGTCCAACTACATTATGAACTTTTAAATAAAACAGTGTTGCCGAGATAAATAAATAAACTGATGCGAAGTACATCGCAATTTGTTGTTTAGCAAGTTCTCCTTCTTCACTTTTTCCTTTATGAATTAATGTTGATAAAAAATAGTTAATTACAAATGTTAGTGGAAATGTTGCTGCTGTTACAACCCAGTTAAAGATTTGATCATTTCTATTAGTTGAAACTATTGATACAATTAACATTAAAAAGAAATAAAATATGTTGGAAAGTAAAATAATATTTTTAATAACTATATTTCTTCTTTTTAATACTTCTACATCGTTTGTAATATCTATTCCTTCTTCAAATCCAAAAAATCGAGAAAAAAGGGATTTACCCCATTTTACGACGTCAATTTTCTTCTTGTTTTCCCTTTTTTGTTTATTCAACTAATATCATCCTTACTCTTCTTCAAATAATGAAATCATTTCAAAATCAACTTGATGCGCATCTGCTTCATTCATCACTTGAGCTACTCTTGTTGAAGCTGCTGCTGCAATTGCACCAACAATATCATCTAAGAAAGTATGGCAAATACCTTCTTCTTTTCCATCTTCGTTTAACTTTCTAACAATTCCTGGTTTATTTACATCAATATCACCAAAGTTTGTTTGCCCAATTGTACCGTAAGTACCTGCTACATCTAAGCCCATTACCTCATCAACTCCAAATAAACCTAAGTCATGATAAACAATGTCTTGTAGTGGTTGTGGTAATAATTTCTTTTCTGCTAAGACATCAATTGCAATTGATAATTGAATGTAGTGAAAGACATCTCTAAATGATAATATCTTTTCTACTGATTCTAAACATGTACTAAATTGGATATCTTTAGTATATTTTTTTTGCTGATTATAAGTTACAGTTGCAATATCTTCAATTGTAACTCCTCTTTCTTTTAGAGATTTGACATTCATTTCAAACATTTCTTCTCTTGTAAATACAGTTCTTACTTTACTCATTTTTTTCTTCCTTCCCTAATTTATCACCTAAATTAATGATGCTTTGGCCGTTTAAGAAATCTCTTACCTTCATTGCTCTTTTGCCAGCTGGTTGTAATTTTAAGATTTCTAAAGCGCCAAAACCAGTATTAATAACTAACTCTTTATCTAGTTTTATGACTGTACCTGGTGCTGCACTACTTATTATATCACTTTTTCTTGTTTCATATATCTTCAATATATGATTATTGATATAAGTTATTGCTCCTGGTTCATCTTGCATTGCTCGAATATGAGCATCAACTTTGCTATATGTTAAACTCCAGTCAATAATTTGGTCATCAAATGAGATATTATAAGCAAATGTTACT
>JAAYNT010000004.1 GCA_012520715.1 Acholeplasmataceae bacterium | reverse complement strand
AACATAAAACTTAACAAAGTGAGTTAATATGATTTTGACTTCATAAACGGTTTTCATACCGATTTTATTAACGAAAGTTGCTTTTATTTCTTTGTCAAAATCATTTTCAATAAATATTACCGCTATTTCTTGTCTAACTTCACCGTCAACTGAAAGTGATTGGAAGTCTAGTCCTCTTAATGTTAATACATCAGCAAGTACTATTGTATCTTCATCACCACTTGGGGTAATTCTTATTAGTTTTTCTGTGTTTTTAACTTCAACATAATTTTTAGTGTCATCTTTACTTTTTACTACTGTTCCAAAGAGTAGTAAAAAAGCTAACGTTAATACACTAACAAATATAATTAAAATCGATGCTCTTTTCATATTTACACCTCGAACAATCTTGTTTCTAGATATAGTTTATCACATTATTGAAAATAAATATAATTTATTTACCACCGATTGCTAAATTTCCCACAAATACACTAGGACTACCAAATCCGCTTAAATCTGATAATTCTAAGTCATTTCCAATTTCTTTAATCGAATTAAGAATTTCAAAGAAGTTTCCAGATACTACAATCATCTTAACTGGATGGTCAATTTTCCCATTAATAATTTTAAATCCACTAGCTTGTAAGCTAAAGTTCCCACTAATAGCTTGAACTCCGGAGTGTAGTCCTTGTAGATCTGTAATATATAATCCGTCTTTAATTGGAGCAATTAATTCATCAAATGATTTATCTCCTGGTTTTAGGAAAAAGTTAGTCATTGAAACTCTTCCGCTAAATGAGTTTCCTGTTGGTTCAACACCAAAGATTGCAGCAGTTTTTAAATCATGAACAAATCCCTTGAAAACGCCGTTTTCTACAATATTTTTAGTTCTACATGCTACTCCTTGATCATCAAAGTTGTATTTAAACTTTGCACCTTCATATAACGGGTCATCAGTAATCGTAATTGAATCAAGAGCAATCTTTTCGCCTTCTTTTCCAATTAACGCACTCATTTTACGATGGGCTGCTTGACCGCTAAAAACTGATGAAAATGCTGCAAGTAATGATGCAAATTTTTCATTAGAAAATACGACTGGATAAGTTCCAGAAGGAATTTCTAAACCACCTAGTTTAGATACACCTTCTTTAATAGTTTCTTCTGCATGTTTATCTGCATTAAAATCATTAAAGTTTAATTCGGCTTTTACTTTATATGCGGTTTTTATATCACCGTCTCTTTGAAATACTGCAAAGCCATAACCATATGCATAACTTTTAACACGTGATAAGTTAAGTCCTTTTGAGTTAACTAAATTAGTTTCAACATATGTTTCACCATAATTAGTTGATTCAACTTGAACTACTTCTTGGCATTCTTTTAATTTCTTTTCTAGTTCTAAGACGTAGTTAACTTTATCTTCAAATGGTACTGAATCAAAATCAAAAACTTCTAAATCAATTTCTGGATATGATTTTGAACCTTCATAAATAATAGCTGGTTCTTCTACTGTAATACTTTTAGCATTAGCAATTAATTTATCTAATAATTGATCAATATTATCATCTGATAAGTTCTCTGCACTAATAGTAGTAAACTTGCCATTATAAATACCTCTTAAAGATACTTCATGTAGTGAACTTTTTGAGTATTCTTCTACTTTACTTTCATAAATTGAAAGTGATAGTTCTTTTGATTTAACTGCATATATTTCAAGGTCAGTTAATCCTTTTTCTAAACCTAATTTAATCCATTTTTGATACATTATTGGCCACCTCCACCGACTGTCATATTTTGAACTCTAATTGCTGGTTGACCAACATCAACTGGAATTGATCCACTTGATGCACCGCACATACCTTGTGATAATAATAAATTATCAGCAACCATGTCAATGTTCATAAGTACTTCGGCACCGTGACCAATTAAGGTAGCTCCTTTAACTGGTTCTGCTAGTTTACCATCTCTAATCATATAACCTTCCATAACTGAAAAGTTAAACTCACCAGTTGCAGGGTTAACTGAACCGCCGCCTAATTGTTTTGCAAATAGACCGTATTCAGTGTTCTCGATTAACTCTTCAAACTTAGATTTACCAGCAGCAATATAAGTAGTATTCATTCTTGAAGTTGGTGAGTAACGATATGATTGACGACGAGATGAACCGTTTGGTTCAACTCCCATACCTTTACCATTACGATAGTCAACTAGGTAACCTTTTAAAATTCCATTTTCAATTAATAGATTTTTTTGTGGTGCATTTCCTTCATCATCAGTATTCATTCCACCCCAAGCACCATCGATTGTTCCATCATCATATGCTGAAACTACTTCTGATGCTACTACTTCACCAATTTTATTAACAAATGGTGATAGTCCTTTAGAAATTGATGAAGCTTCTAGTGGATGACCACAAGCTTCATGGAAAATAACTCCACCAAAACCGTTGTTTAAAACAACTGTCATAATTTGTGGTTTAATTTTGTCAGCTCCTAAAATTCTAATTGCTGTTTCTGCAACATCATCAGCAATTTCATCTAAATTAAGAGTATCTAAAAACTCAAATCCAGCTCTTGCTCCTGGTCCAAAGAATGAATCTTGCATACCATTTTCATCTTTGGCAACCGCAGAAAATGCAGCTCTTATATATGGTCTATAGTCAGTTTGATATACACCACGGTTGTTTGCAATAATTACTGATTGCTCACTTTCAAGTAAGTTCATAACTCCTTGAACAATTTTCGGGGAGTAATCACTAATTCTTTTGGAAACTCTTTTTAGAATTTCAGCACGTTCCTCATGAGGAACATCGCCCATTCTTCTTTCGATTTTTACTTTGTATGGTCTTTCTTCACCTAGTGGTAATACTAAACCAGGCTTGCCTTCAAATGATTGAGACAAGTCAGTTGCTAGTTGTTTTAAAGACTCGAAACTGACATCATTAGTATAACCATACACTTCATCAACACCTTGAAGTAAGCGAATGCCGGCGCCATAGGTTTCTGATGTTGTTGCTGTTTCAATTTCTCCTGACATACCTCTCATCGTATTATCGATAGTACTTTCGATAAAGATTTCGGCAAAGTCAGCTCCAGTTGAAACCCCAACTTTTAAGATTTCTGTTAGTTTTTCTTTTGTAATCATAACTTTTCCTTCTTTCTATTTTTATAAATTCTTTTCTTGGTGTTCAAATTGTAATTCGTATAACTGGTAGTAATGACCTTTTTGACGTAATAAGTCAAAATGGTTTCCTCTTTCAATAATTTCACCATCACTCATTACTATAATTTTATCACTATGTTGAATTGTAGACAAACGGTGTGCAACAACAATAGTTGTTGAGATATTCATAACTTTAACAAGTGATTCTTGAATTAAGACTTCAGTTTCACTATCAATGTTTGCTGTTGCTTCATCTAAAATCATTAAATTTGGATTATATAATATTGCTCTTGCAAATGAAATAAGTTGTCTTTGTCCAGCTGAGAAGTTGTTACCACGCTCTAATACTACATGATCATATCCATCTGATAAACGCTCTATAAACTCATTTGCCCCAACATACTCTGCTGCCTTTTTAACTTCTTCAATATCAATTGAATCATCAAACAAGGTAATATTTTCTTTAATAGTTGCATTAAATAAAAATACATCTTGTAACATTTGACCAACGTGTTTTCTAAGCGATGATTGTTTGATCTTTCTAATATCAATTCCATCAACTAAAATCTCGCCAGCTTGAATGTCATAATTTCTAACAATTAAACTTAGAATTGTTGTTTTACCACTACCAGTGGCACCAACAAAGGCAATTGTCTCATTAGGTTTTACTTCAAATGAAACATCTTTTAAGACCCATTCGTCTTGAATGTATTGGAACCAAACATTTCTAAATTCAATGTGTCCAGAAAATGTTTCAAGTTCAATTGCATCTTCTGCATCAACAATTTCTGGTTTAGTTTCTAAAACATCAATAATCTTTTCAGCTGATGCAAATGCACCTTGTAAAATATTATATTGATCTGCCAGTTGTTCAATTGGTCTAAAGAAGTTTCCTAAGTATAATGAATAACCCATTAATTGACCAATTGACATTCTACCTGATGCCATTTCTTTTGCTGCAAAGTAAAATAGTGTAATTGTCCCAAGAGTTGAGAAGATAAAGATCATTGGTCTAAAAATACCAAAGATTAATACTTCTTTTAAATAACTCTTTCTTAAATCTTTACTAATTTT
>JAAYNT010000072.1 GCA_012520715.1 Acholeplasmataceae bacterium | reverse complement strand
TTAATGGCTTTAATTGTTACACTAGGACCAGTTTCTGGCGGACATTTCAACCCAGCAGTGTCAATTGACTTTTAATTAGTAAAAAGATTGATCTAAAAAACTTTTTATTATATGTTGTAGTTCAGTTCTTAGGAGCTATTGCAGGTGGGGCATTACTTCTTTTATTTTTCAAAGATGGAAATGCAATTGGTGCTAATGGCTTAAATGCTTTCTTACAAGCATCAACTAACCACAGTGATACTGGATTTATGTTAATTGCACTATTAGTTGAATTAATCGCTACTTTCATGTTTGTCTTAACTATTATTATGACTGTAAATAGTGAAAAGAACTCTAGTAAGGCATTTATTATTATTCCACTAGCACTTACTTTATCATTAATGCTAGCAGGACCATTTACTGGTGGATCAGCTAACCCAGCTCGTTCATTTGGAACAATGATCTTTGCAGATTCATTTAAGCATGTTTGGATTGTGATTTTTGGACCAGTATTAGGAGCTGTACTTGCAGGATTTACTAGTTTAATTTTATTAAAACATAATAAGAAAAATGAGCAAGCGCAAAGCGAAGCTCATTAATCTATCGAAGAGTATCACTGATGTCTTTTACTCTGCTAATTTTTGTGGTCCTAATTTAGATAAGACATTAAAACGTTCGGGATTTACAACACCATAATTTTCTTGGATAAGTTTTTTTAATGCGTTGTAGTCCTCTTCGTTTTTGTATACAACTTCAGTTGAGAATAGTGGAATGATTTGGTAAAACCAAACATATTCACCATTTTCAAGTTGAACTTTATAATCACTTTTTTTAATATGATAAGGATAATCAAATAAGATTCCTTTAAACTCTGTACCAGGAAGTTTACCACCAAGTTGCAAGGTATGTTCATATCCTAGCCAAGTTCTTTGTTGGAATGGATATTGCATTAAGGCTTTTAAATATGCAATTGGCCAAAACCATTTCTCATCACGGTTTTTAAGGTCCCAGTTTTTAGGTAAACAAATTAATAACTCAGCTCTTCCAACTCCATCTTTACGATATGATGGTGGAATGTTTCTCATAACTTGTGCTCCCATACCAACTGTTGTAAGAGTATAATATGGTCTTGATTCACTAGGTTTTGATATTAAGATTGTTCTTTTAATATGTCTTGATTGAGTTTCTTTTAGTTTAGTTTCAACTAAGCCAAAAGTTTTAATAATGTGGTTAGTTATTGTATAGTTATCATTTTTGCTATATACGTGTAGTTTTGGTCTGAAAAAGCACATTCCTAACACCACCTTTCGTGCATATAAATTATATCACTTTTTAAATAAATATCAAAATTTTTATCTATAATTTAAATTAATGTTATAAATTGGTATAAAAAGGCACTATTATCTAAATAGTACCTTTTTTATTTTATAAATCAAACTCATTATTTTTTATTCTTTTTATTAAATCTAAAACTTTATCTTTAATTAAATCTCTTGTATATTCAAAGTCTTCTTTTGGTCCACCACTTGGATCATCTAAACCCCAATCTTCTTGGTGTTTAGAAGGTATGTATGGACACTCAACACCGCAACCCATAGTAATAATAATGTCAAAATCTTTAGGTATATCGCTAATTAATTTACTTTTGGCATGACTCATTGAAACGCCACAATCTTCCATTACCTCAATTGCTAGTAGTTTTGGATTTGGATAACTTTCAGTTCCTGCTGAATAAGCTTCAATGATATTTGATCCTAAGTGTCTTGCCCAACCTTCAGCCATAATACTACGGCAACTATTATGTGTACAAATAAAAGCAACTCTTACCATATTTTTACCTCTTCTTTTCAAGTAATGTAACTGATTCAATATGTGATGTTTGTGGGAACATATCTAGTGGTGTTGTTTCTACAACATTATATTTTTTAGATAATATTTTAAGATCATCAATTAAAGTTTTAGGATTACATGAACCATATATTATCTTATCTGGTTCTTTGGACAATATAAACTCTGATAAATTGCTTCCTAGTCCAGTTCTAGGAGGATTAAATATCATAACATTAGGTTTTATATCTAATGTTTTAAAAACTTCAAGTGTATCACCTTCAAATACTTTAACATTACTAATTTCATTTAGTTTTAAAGATTCTTTTGCTGCTTCGCAGGCTTCTTTATTTATTTCAATTGAGTAAACTTCTTTTACTAAGTTTGAAATATAAATCCCAATTGATGCAACTCCTGCATAAGCATCTAGTACAATATCACTTTCCTTAAACTTAGCAAGTCTAATCATTTCATCATACATATTTTTAGCTTGAATAGAGTTTAATTGAAAAAAACTTTCTGGTCCGAGTAACAACTTCTTATCGCCAATAGTTTCTTCTAAATATAAATCTCCATACATTAATGTAGTTTTACTGCCAAAAAACTCTCTACTTCTAGTATCACTGTTAATTGTTGTAAAAACTGATTTTATTTTAGGATTATCTTTAACTAATTCTGATATAAAAGTTTCAATATTTTTAGGTTTTGCAAGAACAAATGTAACTTGAAGATCTCCAAGTTGATTAGTTCTTGCGATAATATATCTTAAATCTCCTCTTTTGGTGCGATTATCAAAAGCTTTCACTTCATGTTTTTCAAGTAAATCTAAAATGTTTCTAGTTAATAGGTCTAAGTTCATTTTATGAACTAGACATAATTTAACTGGTAAAAACCTATTTGAATCTTTATAATAAAAACCTACTTCTAATTTCCCGTTTATCTCTTGAACTGGTAGTGTTACTTTATTACGATATCTAAGTTCAATTGGACTTGTAATAGTTAAATTTAATTTAGTTTTTCTAGTTTCTTTTCTTAAATTAACACTATATAAAAAATTAATAACATTTCTTTTATGTTTTATTTGTTCAAAATATGATGTGTGCTGCATATTACAACCACCACATCTAAAGTAATATGGACAAGGTGGATCAATTCTTAGTGGACTTTGTTTGATAATATCAATATTTTTACCTTCAAAATTACCTCTTGAGTTTTTTTCAAGATCAACATCTACTACTTCGTCTAGTAAGGCATAATCTATAAAAACTGGTCTTTTATTAATATATGCAATTCCTTCTCCGTCATTACCAATTCGTTCAATTTTTAGTCTAGTTTTTTTCTTCATCTTGGTTCCTTTCATTTAAAAATAAGTGCCGAAGCACTTATTATTAACTAAATGTTGCATCTGGTGTGTCGTTAAACTCAAATAGTTCATCAGTATATTTATCATATAATATACCACCATCAATTATAAACACCAAATTATATTGAAGCGGATCTCTTTCGCTTATAACAAACTCTGAATTAACGTCTTTAAGTTTATAAAGTATTTCAGGTTCGATAGTTGGATCTGTTTTAATATATTTATATGTATTATTAGTAAGTTTTAATATTGGATTTGTATTGTGCTCACTATCTAAATCAACTATTAAAATACTAGCACTATCAGTTTTAGATAAAACACTAGAGTTAATAGTTGTTTCTGATTCAAATGAAGTATCTGATTTTTTAACTACTATTAAGTTTGAATCTTTAATGTGTTGGAATTTTGAATTGTTAATTACTAAGTTTGAATCAACAGCTAAAATACCAACTAAGCCACCTTCAATTACAACATTATCAAATGTTAAGTTTGATTGTTTTGAAAATACTACTATTTTATCATCTAGTCTAGAGCGTAAGATAACGTCTTTTATTTTAGTAGTGTTATTATCAAATTCAATTAACCAATTAGATTGTAAGTTATTTTCTTTAAGATCATCATCACTTGGATTAGTTTCTGGTTCTACATCTTCATTTGAAAATGTAATTGCATGGTAATTACCAATTACCTCTTTTAAAGTAGTTACAGGTA
>JAAYNT010000071.1 GCA_012520715.1 Acholeplasmataceae bacterium | reverse complement strand
TAAGGTTGTTTCTTTTTTTACTTCTAATTCCTTAAATCCTATTACGTTAATTTTAATCATTAAATCATCCTTTCTTAATCATCAAATAAGTCAAATTTACTTATTTTGATAGTTTTATTATCTTTGGTCTGAATTTCTTCAGCTAAGATTTTAGTTTCAACAAACTCTTCGTTTGCCTTAGCCTGCGGGGCAGGCTTAGTTGTTTTTATCTCATCAGCAAAGGCTGGTTTGATTTGTAGTTCATATGGTTCTCCTAAATCATCTTCTACGACATTACGACCATATTTATTTGCTGAGTATTTTAAATCACTTGCCACTTTTTTCATTGAACCTTTTTCACAAATGATATTAACCTCAACATCTTCTCTTACTTGATTACGGCTTAAGCGTTGTCCGCCTCTAATTAAGTGCGGATTACTCTTTAAGCGGTCTATTATTAAAACACCTCTACGATAACGATTATAAAGCGGTAATCCTTCGGCAGATTCTTTAATAATATGGCCTCTTGATGTTAAAATTACTATCTCATCTTCTGGTTCAGCAAAAAATGCTGATCTAACATAATCATCTGGTTGTAGTAACATTGATTTAACACCGGCTGCTTGAAGTCCGTATTGAGGTAGTTCAATTGTTTTAAATCTTAAGGAGTATCCTCCTTCAGTTAAACAAACAATATTAGAAAGTATATCTATATCTACTGAAACTAACTCATCTCCTTTATTAAGTCTCATTGCTCTAATTGGACGAGTGTATCTTGAAACTTCAAAGTCAGATAATTTAGCTAACTTCATCATACCAGATTTAGTTGCTAAAAGTAGTTCTTGAGTAGTTTTAAAATCACTAATTTTTAGTGTTTTAATAATTACTTCATCTCTTTGAATCGGAACGATATTATTAATATAAATACCTAAATCGCCCCATCTTTGTTCTTCTAGTTTAAATACAGGTAAGAAGATATAATTTCCTAAATTAGTAAATAAAAGTAGTGTATCAAGAGTTGATACTTCTTCTTCAAACATAAATGAATCTCCTTGTTTTAAACCAGGAGTTCTAGTTGATGAATAACTTCTTAGATTACTTCTTACAACATAACCTTCTTTAGTTATTCCAACAACTACATTTTCTTCTGAAATTAATTCTCTTTCATCAATTCTAATTGTTTCAATTTCAGCTTCAATTTCGGTTTTTCTTGGTGCACCTAATTCTTTTTGAGTTAGTTTTAACTCACTTTCAATTACTTCGTTTAATACTTTTTCATTAGTTAATATTTTTTCAAACTCAGCAATTTGAACTTTTAGGGCTTGATTTTCCATTTCTAAATCGTTAATATCAGTGTTTGATAAACGATATAGTTGTAATGTAACAATAGCTTCTGCTTGCTGTTCTGAAAATGAAAATCTAGCCATAATGTTTTCTTTAGCATTAGCTTTATTATTAGATTCTCTAATGGTATGAATTACTTGATCAAGTATTGATACCATTTTAATTAAACCTAAGACGATGTGTTCTCTTCTTCTAGCTCTATCAAGTAAATAGTTAGATCTATTAGTAACTACTTCTTTTTGATGATCTATATAAGCCTTTAAAATAGGTAAGACACCAATTTGTTCAGGTCTATTATTAACAATAGCAACCATATTGTAGTTATAAGATACTTGTAAGTTGGTATTTTTATAAAGATAAGCTAAAACTACGTTATAGTCAGCTCCTCTTTTTAAATCAATTGCTATTCTTAAGCCTTCTTGATCACTTTCGTCTCTTACTTCTTGAATGTCTTCTAATGTTTTATCAACACGAAGCATATCAATTTGACGAACTAAATCAGCTTTTACTACTTCATAAGGTATTTCTGTAATAACAAGTCTATCTTGAGTTCTAGTAATGTCTTCTTTTATAACTTTAGCCCTAATTATTATTCTTCCAGCACCTTTTGACATTGCATCTTTAATACCATCAAGGCCTTGAACAATTCCACCAGTTGGAAAATCTGGACCTTTAATATATTTTAATAAATCCTTTTCACTAATATTAGGATTTTTTAAATATGCAATTGTTGCATTTATTACTTCGTTTAAGTTATGTGGCGGGATTTTTGTTGCATAACCAGCAGCAATTCCAACTGAGCCATTAACTAATAAATTTGGAAACTTAGCTGGTAGTACTACCGGCTCAGTTTCTTCATCATCAAAGTTTGGAACAAATAAAACTGTTCTTTTATCAATATCTTCAAGTAAATACTCAGCCGCTTTTGCAAGACGCGCTTCTGTATAACGCATCGCCGCTGGTGAGTCACCATCAATTGATCCGTTGTTTCCGTGCATATCAATTAGTGGCACTAACATTTTAAAGTCTTGTGACATTCTAACCATCGCTTCATAAATGGATGAATCACCGTGCGGGTGATATTTACCCATTACTTCACCAGCAATTCTTGCTGATTTTTTATATGGTTTGTTAGAAAACATCCCAAGTTCATACATCGCATATAAAATACGTCTTTGAACTGGTTTTAATCCGTCTCTTACATCTGGTAAGGCTCTTTCTTGAATAATATATTTTGAATATCTAGAAAAACGATCACTAACTATATCATTAAAGCTAGATTTAATAATGTTAGAATCGACAAACTTATTAACTTTATCAATTACACTCATCTTAAACCCCCTCTTTAATTACTTCAAAGTCATCAGAAACTTCAAAGTCGACGTTAGTTTCAATCCACTCACGACGAATTTGTGCATTATCACCCATTAAGGTAGTAACTTTTTGCTCGGCTTCAGAAATATCATCAAGCGTAACTTGAATAATTGATCTAGTTTCAGGATTCATTGTTGTATCCCAAAGCTGGTCACTATTCATTTCTCCTAAACCTTTAAATCTTTGAATACGATATGATGATAAGTCTTCTACTTGATTTAAATCATCGTCAGTCCATAAATATTTAGCATCTTCTTTTTTGCCACGTTTTCTTGAAATACGATATAGTGGTGGAAGTGCAATATATAATTTACCAGCTTCAATTAATGGTCTCATAAAACGTAAGAAAAACGTTAAAAGTAAAACTTGAATATGAGCCCCATCAGTATCAGCGTCAGTCATAATAATAACTTTATCATAATTCATTTTGCTAAGATCAAAATCTGATCCAAAATCAGCTCCGATCGCATGAATTATAGTATTAATTTCTTCATTACGCATCGCTTGATCAGCACTTGCTCTTTCAGTGTTAAGTACTTTACCTCTAAGTGGTAAAATAGCTTGAAAGTGACGGTTTCTACCTTGTTTTGCTGATCCGCCAGCTGAGTCACCTTCTACTAAAAATAACTCAACAATATTTTTATCTTTTGATTGAGCCGGAGTTAGTTTACCAGAAAGTGGTACTTCTTTTTTATTTCTACTTTTACCACTTCTTGCAGCATCTCTTGCTCTTCTAGCTGCTTCTCTTGCTTTTTTAGCATTAATAGATCTTGTAATAATATGATTAGCTACTTTTAAGTTTTCTTCTAAGTAAGCTAACATATTTTCAAAAACAATTTGCTCAACAGCAGTTCTTGCATCTGGAGAACCTAATTTGTTTTTAGTTTGACCTTCAAACTCTAATAAATCTTCTGATATTCGTAAGCTTAAAATAGCTGTTAAGCCCTCACGAATATCAACTCCGTCTAAGTTATCATCTTTTTCTTTAATCATGTTATATTTTCTTGCATACTCATTAATAGCTCTTGTTAGAGCTGATTTAAAGCCAACTTCATGAGTACCACCGTCTTTTGTTCTTACGTTATTAACAAAAGAAATGATAACCTCACTATATGACTCTGAAAATTGGAATGCAATTTCAACTTGAATTGGAGACTTATGACCATTAACTTCGTGTTTATCATTAATTAAGTGAACTTCATCAAATGGTTTTCTAGTTTTATTTAAGAAAGTAACATATTCCTTAATTCCATCAAAATATTGGAAAGTTTCAGTTTGTTTGTTTCTCTCGTCAGTTAATACTATTTTTAGTCCTTTAATTAAAAAAGCTGATTCTCTTACTCTTTCTTTAATTAAATCATAGTTCATTAAGGTAGTTGAAAAAATACTAGGATCTGGTTTAAACCAAACCGTAGTTCCAGTTTTTTTAGTTGTTCCAACCTCTTCTAAATCACCAATTTTTGATCCACCATCAGCAAAGTTTTGTCTAAATATTTTACCATCACGATGAACAGTAACAACTAAAAATTGGCTTAAAGCGTTAACTACCGCTCCGCCAACTCCGTGTAGTCCACCCGAGACTGAATAGCCAGAATCACTAAATTTTCCACCTGAGTGTAATGTAGTAAAAATTACTTCAGTTGTTGGGCGGCCAGATTGGTGTTTTCGATATGGCATCCCTCTACCCTCATCAGATATTTCAACTGAATTATCTTCTTTAATTGTAATATTTATTTCTTGTCCAAATCCAGATAAAACTTCATCGATTGCGTTATCTAAGATTTCCCATACTAAATGATGTAACCCACGGCTATCAGTTGAACCAATATACATCCCTGGTCGTTTTCTGACCGCTTCTAAACCTTCTAATATTTGAATGGACGTTTCATCGTATAAATGCATCCTATCACCTAAACTAATTATAACAAAAAAAATATATAACTACAAATAATTAATATATAATATTAAATAATGTTAAAACGCTTATTAATCGACTTTTCGTAGTTTTACAATTTTTCAAACTTTTTAATATATATTTTAAAAATTATAATTAATAATTATTATTTATAATAATAAGTTT
>JAAYNT010000070.1 GCA_012520715.1 Acholeplasmataceae bacterium | reverse complement strand
TTTAAACGATATGGTAAAAAAAGTAGTAAGTTAGTTAAAAAAGCAGTTGAACTAGCTAACAAATCGGATGTTATATTACTATACTTAGGACTTGATGAAATAAGTGAAGTTGAAGGAATTGATAGAAAAGATTTAAAATTCCCAGAAAACCAAATTAATTTAGTAGAAGAACTTAAGAAAACTGGTAAAAAGATTGTCTTAATACTGACAAGCGGTTCAACAACAGAACTTGATTTTATTGAAAATGCGAACGCGGTAATTCATGGATACTTACCAGGTCAAGCTGGAATGAGCGGTTTACTTAACTTAGTTTATGGTAAAGTCAACCCATCAGGAAGATTATCAGAATCAATTGCGTACAAATTAGATGATTACCCAGCAACACCATATTTCTTAAAAGATGATAATATTGCTGAGTATCGTGAGTCAATATTTGTTGGTTATCGTTATTTTAACACTAGGGGTGTAAAAGTTAGATATCCATTTGGATATGGACTTTCTTATACTAAGTTTAGTAAAGAAGTAGTAAAACTTGATGATACAGGTATCACAGTTAGAATAAAAAACATTGGAAAACATCCTGGTAAGGATGTAATCCAAATGTATATAGGTAAAAAAGATAGTGATATATTTAGAGCTTCTAAAGAATTAAAAGGATTTGTAAAAGTTCACTTAGAAGTAGATGAAGAAAAAGAAGTTAAAATTCCATTTGATGATTATTCATTTAGATATTTTGATATTTCAACTAGTGAGTTTGAAGTTGAAGGTGGAGAGTATCAAATATATTTAGGTAATTCAGTTGAAGATATATACTATGAAGGATCTTTAATTGTAGAAGGTTCTAATATTAAACCATATGAACTAGATCAGTTAGTAAATTATTTTAAAGCCGATGTTCATAACATTACAGACTTAGAATTTAGTGAACTACTTAGAAGAGAAATTCCAAAAGTAGAAAAAGCAAGAACTAAAAGAGGAAAAATAATAGTTGATTTAGAAACAACAGTAGCTGATCTAAGAGAAGCTAGAGGTTGGACTGGAAGATTTTTATCATTTGCAGTTAGAAACGGAAGTAAGTTTCTAATGAAAATTGGTAAAAAGACTCTAGGTTTAACACTAATCATGGGAGTTTATAATCAACCAATGAGAACTCTTTCTAGAATGACTGGCGGAATGATTGATATGAAGCAACTAAACGGTTTAATAATTATGTTTAACGGTAAATTCTTTAAAGGGTTAAGGGCATTTATGAAAGCTGGTAAACAAAAGAAGAAGCTTTTAAAATATGAAAAAGAAAGAGTAAAGAAAACTTAGGTTACAACATGAAAAAAGAAGAGAAGAAAATTAGTTTAGTAAAAGAACGTAAAAAAGAACGTAAAGAAAGATTAAACGAATTATATCTTGAAAAATACCGACTAAAAAAAGAAAAACAAGATGTTACCGAGCAAGACGCCTTAATTCAAGATGAAAAAGCTCGTTTAAATTTAGCAGTTAATGAAGCTAGAGAACAAAGACTTTCAGAAAGTAAAGTAAAAAGATTTTTCCAAGTCATTGGAAACTTCTTTGCAAGAGTGTGGGATATAATCACACTTGCTTGGAGAGTATTTGAAGGAAGATTTCCAAAGACAGCTCAGTTTATAGTATTTTTTATGATATCAAACGCAGTAACGCTACTTCAATTAGCGTTAATGCCAATATTTAAAGCCATATTTGAACAAACAAATTTAATTGATGTTACATTTCAATGGGGAAGAATTGGAAATCAATTTGACGGATCACCATATTATATGTTCAACTATGCAGCGGGTTTAATTAAGGATGGTGGCGGTGGTGGACTTGGTTATTTCTTAGCAGTTCAAATTACTTTAGCAATTGCTCAAGTAATTAACTTCTTTGCTCAAAGAAATATTACCTTTAAGTCAAACAGTAGTGTTGCCAAAGCAGCAACTTGGTATGTTATTGCATATATTGCAATTACATTTATTGCAGCTGCTGCACAAGGATTGTATAAAGCACCAATTTATAATTTATTAATTAATACATTTGGTTGGGGTGGCACAGGGGAGCTATTCGCTGACTTTATAACGATGATAATAAATAGTGCAATTTCGTTTTGGGTATTCTTTCCGATCTTTAGGGTCATATTTAAACAAAACAAAGTTGAAACTAACGAAGCAGTTGAAAGTTAATGAAAAAAATTGTATTTCCTTATGTCGAAGCCGGCATGGGACATATTATGCCACTTAAGGCAGTTGCGGAAGTATTTAAGAAAAAATATGGGGATAAAGTAGAAGTAGTAGAAACATATTTCTTCCGTGATCAAAATAATGAAGAAGCAATTAAAATTGAACAAGACTTTATAAAACAAGTCAAACTTCACAATAGATTTAGAGGATTAGGCAGATTTCAATTTTTCTTAATGAGATTAGTTGGTCAAAAAACAGCGTTAAAATTTTTGCACAAACAAAGATATAAAATTGGATATAAATCATCAATAGAATATATTGAATCATTAAATGCCGATTTAATATTTAATACTCATTTTTCAACTTTATATTATTGTAATGAAGCTAAAGAAAAAGGCTTAACTAAAGCTAAAGTGGTGGCATATTGCCCTGATCCGGTTTTAGGATTACAATGGGATAAAAGATATGATTTGATGGTTTTAAGTAGTGAAAAAGGAATCTTAAAGGCGCTGAGAAGTAAAACTTTTAAAGACACCATGATTAGATATGCACCATTTATGATTAGACCTGAAATAAAAGAATATATAAAAGACAAAATTGAGTATAAAAAAGAATTAGGTTTAGAAGATGAGTTTACTATCTTATTGTGCGATGGTGCATACGGTGCTGGTAAGATGGATAAAGTATTAAAAGAACTATTAAAATCAAAACACAAAATGAATATTTTAGCTGTATGCGGTAAAAACGAAAAACTTTACGAAAAACTTCAAAAAAGTGTGGCACCCCAAAACACTAATCTTAAAGTTTTTGGATTTACCGATAAGATGTTACTTCTTGCAGCAGCAAGTGACATTTTTATTGGAAAGTCAGGGGCTTCTAATTTAGCTGAAGCATCATATTTCGAAAATCCATTATTAATAACATCAATGGCAACCAACATTGAAGTATGGATTGCTGATTATTATATCAACGAAATTAAAAACGCTAAAAAAGTATTTAATGTTAAGGAAATTAGGGGATTAATTGAATCATATATTGACAATCCTAATTTACTAAAAATAATGCAAAATTCAGCTAAAAAAACAAAGGAGACTAGCGGCCCGGAAAAAACAGCATATATGATTTATGAATTACTAAAAAAAAATTAGATTTTACCAATTATGTCAATAACATAACAAGTTATGAAACCAACAATTAATAAAGAAATAAAAATGATAACATTTCTATGAAAACGATTTCATAGATTTAAGCACCTGTTTAAATACAAAGAAATGGATTAACAATGGTTTAAAAGGAGGTCATATATATATGAATAAACCAAAGTTTAAGTTTAGAAAAGGCTTTGTAAAAGCTTGGGTACTGATCTTAACGTTAATGTTAGGATTATTTGTACCAGGATTTGTTGTAAAAGCAGTTGGTATTGCTGATTACTATGATGACAAGCCATATCACTACAATCAAGAAGCTGATGGTCATTTTGCCTCTGATTACGCAACGTTATCAGAAGCACATGAAGGTGGTAGACTTCTTAATCAAGAAATTATGGCTGAAAGCATCACGATGTTAAAGAATGAAGGAGGTACACTTCCTCTAAATAATGACGTGAAAAACATCAGTGTATTTGGTAAACATTCTACAGACTTTGCACACATTGTTCGTGCGAATCCACGCCAAACAATGGATACCAAAACTGCCAGTTTAGAAGATAGTTTAGTGCAAGCGGGATTTAATATAAACCCTCATATCGCACCATTCTATCGTAATTATCCTTATCCAGAATTTACATTTACGCATCCTGAAATTGCTGACCCAGTAACAATTACTTCTCAGCAATATAAAGATTCACCGCTTCAACCACCAGTAAGTGAATTCACATACGACATCACTAACTCGTTACGTAAATATAGCGATGCGGCACTTGTTGTATTGGGGAATCGTGGTGCTCAAGCGAACCTATATTCAAGAAACTATGCAGCTGGATCAGGAACAAGCCAAGCTCCTTCTGCAGGAGCGGCATTAGCAAACTATAGTGATCCGAATGACTACTATAACAACTTCTATATGCTTAACCAAAGTGAAAAAGATTTGATTAATTATGTAGCAAGTAATTTTACAAATGTAATTGTTTTAATCAACTCATCAGAAGTTTGGGATATTAAGTGGTTAAATGATCACAAAGGGGTAGACACTTTTCTTTATATGGATGCACCTGGTGCTGATGGAATTTTAGCGTTGGGTAGAATTCTTAATGGGGAAGTAAATCCATCAGGTAGACTAATTAACATGTTTGTTACTGACCAAAGAAATAACCCTCAATGGCAAAACTTTGGTGACGGATTACACATTTTAGATGGGCCAGATGGAAAAACAGGAAAATCATTGGGTTCAATTAACTATTACACTAATCCTGAATTTGATTTCCAATCTACGGGAAATAAACAAAATTCTTTCCAAAACTATAGCGAAGGTATTTATTTAGGTTCTAAATATTATGAAACTCGCGGATGGGAAATGGGGGGTAAAAGCGGAACATCTGCCAATCAATATAATGATGGAGATTGGTCTTGGTATGATGAAAATGTCGTTTATCCACTAGGACATGGATTAAGCTATACAGATTTTAAATGGGAACTTGTTGAGTCTACTCCAGCTAATGGAGCTGTTCTTAATAAAGAAGATAAAATCACACTTAAGGTTCGTGTCACTAATATTGGATATGTTCCGGGTAAAGATGTAGTTCAATTGTATTATACTGCGCCATATAAAGCTGGTGGAGTTGAAAAAGCGTTTGTCAACTTAGCAGGATTTGAAAAAACAAGAATTCTTAACCCAGGACAATCAGAAGTTCTTACCATTGAATTAATGGCGCAAAACATGGCTTCATATGATTGGAACAATCTAAGTGGTTTAGGTAAAAACTCATATGATACTTGGGGCGCATATGTTTTAGAACAAGGTAATTATCAACTACGTTTAATGCGCAATGCTAATGTTCGTAGTGAACAATTAGTAATTGAATATACGGTAGATTCAACAAGTACAGGATATAAAGCTGCAGAACCAACTAACAGTGCCGGAGTAGCAACTATTGGTGGTGGAATCATGTATGAAACAGACGTAGATACTGGTAAGAGATTAGAAAACCGTTTTTCAGTAAACGACCCAGTTTCTGGCGAAGGTTTACGTATGACAGCAGGCCTAAGTGTTGACGATGCCACAACACAGCAATATGGGGTCTTTAATGGTTATAGCGATAGTATGGTTGTGTTCTCTAGACAGCACTTTGGCGATGCTAATCCAGCATCATTCCCAACCCCTGTCACACCAGAACAACGTGTAGCTAGCCAAGTGATAGTGGATGCATTATTAACAGCGTTTAGTCCTAATGACCCAACTCATGGGGACGTTGCAACACAACCTTGGATGATTGACTTTTTGGCTGAAAATCCAACAGGAAAAGTTCCTGATAATTGGACACAAGCAACTGACGATACTGTAACACCTACAATTAAATTTAAAGATATGGTAGGTGTTGAATATAGTGACCCTAAATGGGATCAATTCTTAAATCAATTGACATGGGATGAATTAATTGGATTAACGGTGAATAGTGGCTCCTATGGTAGTGGTTCAAGTGAACGATTTGAAAAACCTAAGGGTTCAGCTCCAGATGGCGCACATGGTTTATCAGGTTCAGCCGGAGATAACTATGGTGGCGATGTTGTTCAAGGACGTGGAACCGTTCACCCAGCTCCTGGTGCTATTACTATGACATGGAGTAAGAGTTTAATGTATAAGAATGGTCGTCAAATGGGTGCTGAATCAAGATTAGCCGGAAACAACAACCTTTATACAGTTACCTTTGACGTAAGACGCCACAGTTTTGATACTCGTGTTTGGGAAGGATGTTCAGAGGACCCATATTTAATTGGCACAAGAGGTATGTTATATGTAAGAGGAGCACAAGATCTAGGTACAATGGTACAAATTAAACACTTCTTAAACTATAACGGTGGACCAATGATGAACGCGGCAATAGGATATAGATATATGACTGAACAAACGTTTAGAGAAATTTATCTAGAACCATTTAGAAAAGCTGTCGTTTATAATAAAGAACGCAATTATGGTGGTGGCGCATTAGCATTAATGGTTGCAGTTTCTGGGTTAGGAGTTACTCCATTCACTCAAAACTATGCTACATTAACAGGTGTATTAAGAGGAGAATGGGGCTTCCAAGGGTGGGTTACTCAAGACTTTAACCGCCCAGCTGCAGGTCCAACTAATATTGTAATTAACCTACATCAAACTTTACGTGCTGGTAGCGATCAATTTATGGGGTTCAGACCAAATAATGCGACTCTTCCAGGATGGGATGCAACATTACGTGAGGGGAAAGGTAATGTTGTATTAAAACCAGCTGCGGCTATTCCATATGGAGATCCAACCGGTGAAAACCCAATTTATTATTATGGAATTGCTGAAGATCAACTCGAATCACACGCTTCGTATTGGTTCTGGAGAAGTTCAGCAAAACGTGTATTCTATGCTGAATTATTAAGTAATGTACTTTCTTCATCAGCATATTATTATAAAGATGCATACGACGCATTTATGAGTACTGATGGTCAAGAAATAGCCATTAATCAAGGTAGTGCACCTGCGTCAAATACAAGTGTTGCACTTTCTGCAGAAGGTGCCGCTACATTACCTGCAAATTCAGTAGTGACATATCGTTTAGCTCAAGGCGAAAAATTACCAGCTGGATTAGAATTTACACCATGGGGTGAAATTCGTCGTGAAACTTCAGATTCAAGTCATCCTGCTAACGGAACAGTTGCTAACCAAGCTAATAATGCACAAGGCGCGTGGTTAAGAGAAAGTTTCACTAAACCAATAACTATTAAAGTTGAAATGTTAATTGATAATCAAGTTCGCGCTAGAAAATCAATTATCATCACTACAACAAGTTTATTTGTAATTGGTGATGGTTTTGCTGAAGGAGAAAATATTAATACTACAGATGTTGATAACCCAGTAAATATGAGTACTCCGTATTCAAGTGTCAATCTCGTTGTCGGACAACCATTTAGTGGTCAAATTCAAGGCGCTAAAAGATCTGACTTCCATGTTGCGGTTACTACAAGAGAGAGTGACTGGCAAAACGTTCAAGGAACAAATGGTAGAGAAACCACTTTTAGATTAATAGATGGAAATCTTCCAGCAGGATTAACATTAAATAAAGATGGGTCTATTACAGGAACGCCAACAAGCATTGGTGAAACTCATTTTACAATCGAAGCTCACAGAAGAATTTTTGGACAAGGTAGAGAAATTCTGTCAGTAGATAACGATATATTCTTAATTCATGGTTCCATGATAGTTAGTCCAGATTTAGAAGTAATTAACGGATTAATTAATGTTGCATTAGACGCAAACGCCAAAGGATTCTTAACAAATGAAACAGCAACAACATTAATTAACAGTTTAACAGCAGATTTTGTTACAGCTTCACAAGTTACAACTGCAATTGATGCTGCATTAGAAGCAAATGAAAAAGGATTTTTAACAAATGAAACAGCAACAACATTAATTAATACAATTGTCAATGGTAAAGGTTATCAAACTGAATCTCAAGTTCAAAGTTTAATTGCGTTTGCAATTGATGCTTTAGAATTAGGAATGAAGGAAGAAGATGTTCAAGCTTTAGTTGCAACGGCTATTGAAGAAGCAGAAGTGCCTGAAATTAGAGAAGATGGATATTGGTATATTGATGGCAAGAATACCGGTATAAGTACAGTTCCAGAAGAACAACCTACAGGATTCTTCTACGGAGGAATTGTTGTAACATTTATTATTGCTGCAGCATCATTAACACTCGTAGTGTTATTGATTAAACGCAAAAAATAATAAAAAAATAATAAAATAAAATAGTATTTAAAAGGAAATTCACAGGCAAAAGATGACTTTTGCCTGTGAAAATCTTTATTTAAGAAAAATATTCTTACAAGGAGGAAGACTTATGAGTAAAATTAGAAAAATACTTAGCATAATTATTGTTGCTATATTTTTCGTGGTGGGATTATCTGCTTGCAATGAAAAAGCAAAAGATCTTACATATGAAGGGATAAAACTTGCTGATGGTGCCGTTGGTGCAAAATATAATGCGAGCGTTTCTTTGGCAAAAGGTGAGGGAACCCCCACTATTATTTACGAATTAAAAGATGGAGAAACATTACCTTCTGGACTTAGTCTCAAAAACGGAGCCATAACAGGAACCCCGACCACAGTATGTTCTTCACAATCGTTTGTCGTAATCGCTAAGGCTCCAGGTTTTAATGATAAAGAGGCGACATTTAGTATAACTATAGGTAAGGGAACTATAAGTTATAGTTCTTTTGAACTTCCACAAGCAATTGTGGGGGTTGAATATTCAGAAACAGTAGCCAAAGCTACTGCAATTGCTGGAATAGTAATTACATATGAATTAAAAACGGGCTCGACTTTACCAGCTGGATTAGAATTTAATAACGGAATAATTTCAGGGATACCGACTACTGAAACAAATGGAGAAGTTTCATTTACAGTAGTAGCTAAAGCGGGTGACAGTTTTAATGAAGCGGAAGTTGAATTTCAAATTGTGATAATTGAAAACAAGATTGCGTATGTCACAAGTGAACTTGTAAAAGGAACAGTGGGCATTAACTATTCAGAAACAGTAGCGAGTGCTACTGCTGATGAAGGAGCAATAATAACATATAAATTAAAAGCGGGGGAATCTCTTCCTGCTGGACTTATATTTAATAATGGTTTAATTACCGGAATTCCTATAGAGGCTGCTAACAACAAATCTTTTGTGGTTGTAGCAAGCGCAGAAGGATATAGAGATGTTGAACAAACATTTAATATTACAATTGATTTAGGCACGATAGTTTATGAGGGGGAAACATATTCAGGAACGGTCGGCCAAGCACTAAATATTAATCTTAAAACAGCTACAGTCATTGGTAATGGTACACCAGAGATAGCATATAATATCAAATCTGGAACATTACCTGCTGGACTAACTTTTGATAATGGGTTAATAACAGGAACACCAACAACTAAAACCGAGGAACCAGCAACACTTATATTAACTATTAGTGCAAATGGATATCAATCAGTAGACGCTGAAATTATCATTGCAATCGGTGCAGATAATGAAATTACTTATTTAGGAAGTTCGTTATCTGCAACAGTTGGAATAGAGTATAATCGTTCTGTTGCAACGGCAAACGCAGGAAGCAGCACGCCATCAATTACATATGAAATTAAAACGGGTACTTTACCTCAAGGATTAATTTTTGATAATGGGACAATCAAAGGAACACCTGAAATAGCAGTTGTTTCATCTTCAATTGTTATTACTGCAAGCGTTGAAGGGTTTGAATCAAAAGATGCTACATTTACTATTAAAGTTGAAGAAGGCAGTATTAATTATACAGGGACTACTCTAGCAAGTGGAATAAGCGGGACAGAATATAACGAAAGTGTTTCAACTGCATCAGCAGAAGGTACAATTACTCCAATATTTGGATACTCGTTAAAACAAGGATCCACCTTACCTACAGGTCTTAATTTATCTTCCTCAGGTCAAATTAGTGGAACTCCTACTGTAGAAGTAAACAACCATACATTTATTATCGTTGTAAGCGCAGAAAACTTTAAATCCACAGAAGCTACATTTACAATCACAATTGAAGCCGTTGAGTTAAACTCATTTATATTTGAAGTTGCAGTTGCGGATTTATCAAGATTTAATGGAGGAAGTATGTATTATGGTGGGGAACATGCAGGACCGTCAGTTATTGAAAGAACAGGCCCTGAAGGATCTTTTGTTACTGAGGGACATAGTACTCCATACTTTTTACAAGGGACTCATAATTCTCCAGATCAAACAATAACTTGGATGATTAACTCGGATGTTGCTACCACTGCTGTATTAAAAATGAGCCTAGGTATAGAAATTCCGGGTACATTTAACATGAATTCAGATTCAAGTGGTGGTGGTCATATAATTAAATTTAATAATGTAGAATTAACCTATGGTGATATAACTTTATCACGGACTAGTTTAGACCATCCAATTCATTTTAATGTATGGACAATAGCAACGGTTGATCTTATAGCAGGAGTGAATGAAATAACCTTTACTACAGGAATGAACGAATGGTTAATAAACTTTGATGAAAGATATACTGAAGTTGGAGGGCCAGCAATTGAATTTATCTTATTTGAAACATCAGCAAATTTATCATGGGCAGAGGGATATCCTAAAGTAACAAATTTGGAAACTAACTTTCCATTTGATGAGTGGGTAGACCCTAACACCCAATCTTAATTTTTAGATTAATTTTAAAATTAACGTTTAAAAAAGTTTAGGAGATAATAATATGAAAAGAGGATTTAAAAAAATAATATGGGGAAACACTTCCACTAGAATTTGGTTCCTAGTATCCAGTATTGTAATGGTTTTTTTCCTAACAGTTACTATTATTGCAACACAACAATCATTTATTAAGTCTACTTTAGATATTGCTCTTGGCTACCCTCGTGCAATTACTGGAGAAGAGCAAGAGTTATTTGTAGGAGATTATAATAGTAAAGAGGAAGTTTTAGATGCAGCAAATCAATTAAATATTGAAATAGCTAGTGAGGGCTTTACTTTACTTCATAACAAAAACGGGAACTCCTTGCCTCTTTCGAAAAACGCAAAGTTAAGTGTTTTCGGGAAAAACTCAACCAATCTTTTATATGGCGGATCAGGTAGTGGTGCTAGCCAATCTGGAGATAACAAGACTATTTTTGATAGTTTAACTGAAGCGGGATTTACCTATAATGAAAAACTTAAAAGATTTTATGAGACATCATCTGGGGGAAGAGGACGATCTCCAGATTTTGACCAAATTATTGGGGGATTTCCAACCGGAGAAACTCCTGTTTCTGAACTTATAAATAGCGAATCAGCTCAAGAAAATTATAGTGGCTACACTGATGCCGCTTTGGTTGTATTTACACGTATAGGAGGAGAAGGCTTTGATTTACCAAGATCAATGGCGAATGCAACTTTAAATAGTGCTGGTAAAGTTACTCAATCAGGATATACAGATATTCCTGGCGTTTATAAAGGAACAATTGAAGGCGCAAGGAAAAATACAGATCACTATTTGCAATTAGATGCGAATGAAGTTGATTTATTATTACATGTAACAGAAAAATTTGAAAAAGTTATTTTAATATTAAATACTAATAATACATTAGAATTAGGTTTTTTAGATGATCCCGAATACTGGAAAACCACGTTTGGAATTACCGGAAGAGATGATGAAGTAAATCGAGCAATTGATAGAATTTGTGGAGCACTTTGGATAGGAAGTCCAGGAAGCCATGGAATAATGGCATTAGGCAAAATCTTAAGCGGTGAGATTAACCCTTCAGGAAAAACAACAAACACATATGTCCGCAATTTTTGGAATGATCCAACTATTCAAAACTTTGGTAATAACAATGAACAAGATGGGAATGCATATCGATTGGCAGATGGGAGTTTTCCATCAACAAAGGCATATTATGTTGAATATGAAGAGGGAATATATGTTGGGTATAGATATTGGGAAACTCGAGCAGCTGATCCGCATCCAACTGATGGATTAGATTGGTATGAAAAAAACGTTGTCTTTCCATTTGGATATGGATTATCATATTCTAATTTTTCATGGACAATTGATAATATAAAATTAGGAAATAAAGAAATCGCTGATAACTATATATTGACGGAAGCTGATTATGACAAACAAATCACTATAAATGTTAAAGTTAAAAACGAAAGTGAAACTAGATCGGGAAAAGATGTTGTTCAATTATATATTGAAACTCCATATTATAATGGAATTGAAAAAGCTTTTGTGGTTTTAACAGATTTTATTAAAACTCCTGAAATTGACCCTAAAAAAACAGCGGTCGTATCACTATCATTTAATTTATTTGACATTGCGTCATATGATTATAATGATGATAATTCTAATGGGTTTGCCGGATGGGAATTAGAAAAAGGTGAATATACAATGTATGTAATGAGTCACGCTAACGCATGGAGAAACCCTAGAAATCAAAATATATTAACCAGTAAATTTGTAATACCTCAAAGCACTAAGCAAGGCGCAAATGAATTTACTGGATTTCAATATCTAAAAGATCCAAATATACAAAATAGCGCCGATATCGTAAATCGTTTTGATGATGTTAGTTACGGAATTGATGGAACAAAAGAAAATCCAAAAATAAAATATTTATCCAGAACAAATTGGGTAGACACTTTTCCTAAAACACCAACTTTTGATGAAAGAAAGGTAGCAACACAACGATGGATATCTATGAATACTAATTGGCAAGCAGCTTTTGAAGCAGGTGTTATTAGTGATAATCCTGAAGATCCGTGGTATTCAGAAACCATGCCTAATCAGGCCATATCTGAAGTTGATCCAAATGCAGAAGAAACAATAGCGTTAAATGATATGATAGGAATTCCTTATGATGATCCAAAATGGGATGAGTTTTTAGATCAATTAACTGTTTCTCAAATGATAAATTTAGTGGGATTAGGTGCATTTGGTACGGTATCATTATCAAGTATTGGATTGCCAATCGCGCAACATTCAGATGGCCCAGCAGGGTTTACTAATTTCATGGCATTAGAACAAGCACCAGTATATGATACCTGCTTTTATGCATCTCCTGTTATTTTGGGAGCTACTTACAATAAAGAGCTGGCAGAAGAATTTGGAACTATGATAGGTAATGAAGCATTAGTTGGTAACGAAAGAGGAGATAAAATGCCATATTCTGGGTGGTATGCTCCAGCAATTAATATTCATCGCTCTCAATTTTCAGGGAGAAACTGGGAATATTATTCAGAAGATCCTATTGTCTCTGGTAAAATCGGGGCAAGAATTGTTAAAGGTGCAAGAGAAAAAGGTGTTATTACTTTTGCAAAACATTTTGCATTAAATGATCAAGAAACTAGTCGTTCGCAATTAGGCATAATGACATGGGCAAACGAACAATCAATGAGAGAGATTTATCTTAAAGCATTTGAAATTTTAGTAAAAGAAGGTAAGAGTTTAGGAATCATGTCATCATATAATCGTATTGGAGTATCTTGGACTGGTGGCGATTATCGATTAATGACAGAAATATTGAGAGATGAATGGGGATTTTGTGGAGTAGTGGTTACAGATTATGCAACACCAAGCTATGTTAATCCAAGCCATATGATTAGAGCCGGCGGGGACTTGCAGCTTAACCAAGGATTAAGTGGGCTAAATTCAAATGTTTTTAAAGATTCTGCAACTCATGTTACACAACTAAGAAGAGCTTCTAAAAACATTCTATATAGTACTGCAAATTCAAATCTTATGAATAAGATGGTAATTGGGTATAAATTACCATACTGGATAATCGGATTAATTTGTGTAAATATCGGGTTATTTGTAATTTTTTCTGGATGGGGTGCAGTGGTTATTACATTAGCATACAAAAAACAAAATAAAAAAGAAGAGCGTTATCTAAAAAAATAAGAAACACTTCTTTTATTAAATGATAAAATTAAATTAGAGGTGATATTTTCATGTATGATTATATTATTGTAGGAGCTGGTTTTTTTGGTAGTATCTTTGCATATGAAGCTAATAAACGAGGGAAAAAAGTATTGGTATTAGAAAAAAGAAATCATATCGGTGGTAATGCATATACTAAGAAAATAGAAAACATTCATGTGCACTATTATGGTGCCCATATTTTTCATACTAAAGATGAAGAAATATGGAAATATATAAATCAATTTACAAAGCTTAATCATTACATAAATTCACCAATAGCACGATATAAAAATGAAGTTTATAATCTTCCTTTTAATATGAATACATTTTCTAAACTGTTTAACGTATTTACACCAAAAGAAGCGCTAGAAGCTGTTGAAAAAGAAAGAAGTATATATAAAGATATAGAACCGCAAAACCTTGAAGAACAAGCATTAAAATTAGTTGGTAAAACGATATATGAAAAATTAATCAAAGGGTATACTGAAAAACAATGGGGAACCAAAGCAACCAACCTCCCCGCTTTTATAATTAAACGGCTTCCGCTCCGTTTTACATATGATAATAACTATTTTAATGATCCATATCAAGGAATACCAGAAAATGGCTATACTGAGATTTTTGAAAAGCTTTTAAAAGGAATCGAAGTTAGATTGAACACTGACTTTTTAGCGAATAAAGAAATGTATTTAAAACAAACTAACAAAGTTATTTATACTGGCACAATTGATCAGTATTATGACTATATTTTTGGCAAACTTCAATACAGAAGTTTACGCTTTGATCATCAATTGCTAAATATGGAAAATTTCCAAGGAAATGCAGTAATAAACTATACCGAATATGAAATACCTTATACAAGAATTATTGAACATAAACATTTTTACTTTCAGATAGAGGGTAAAACAGTAATTACTTATGAATATCCTAAAACATATGTTGATGGGGATGATCCATATTACAGTGTTAATAATAATGAAAATATGAAAGTATATGAAAAATATAAAGAGCACGCCAAAAATGATAATAAAGTTATCTTTGGCGGTAGACTTGGTTCATACAAATACTACAACATGGATCAAGTAATAAAAGAAGCTTTAAACTTAGCTACAAAAGAACTAAAATAAAAATTATTAAAATTATAACTAATAAACACACTTTTCGGTGTGTTTTTATTTATATAAGGCGATTTTAGGTTTTGAATATTAACCATATATATGGTATAATATTATAATCGAAAAGAAGGTGTATTTTATTATGAATCACAAATTAATTAAAGACAAAATTGAACAATACCAAACAATTATTATTCACAGACATTTAAGACCTGATTTAGATGCTTTAGGTAGCCAAATTGGTCTATATGAAGCCATTAAGACTACATATCCAGATAAAGATGTCTATATTGTTGGTGATGAGAGTAGATTTGATGTTGTTGGTAAGATGGATATTATTCCAGATTCTTTATATAAAGATGCACTAGTGTTTATAGTTGATGTTGCTGTTAGAAAATTAATTTCTGATGATAGATATGATTTAGCTAAAGAAGTTATCATAATTGATCATCATACTAATAGTAGTGATATTAAGGGAGCAATTGAATATATTGATACAAGTTATGAAGCAGCTGCTGCTTATATTGCTGATATTTTATTTGAATTAGATTTTAAAATATCACCACTAGGTGCTGATGTTTTACTATCAGGAATTATTACTGATAGTGGTAGATTTCAATATTTAAAAGATGGTGCAAGACTATTTAGTATTGCGTCTAAACTTTGTAAACTTGGAGCCAATCCATTAGAGTTATATGATTGGTTGTATTTAGAAGATGTAGATACAAGACTGATGAAAATTAAGTTTCAATCAAGAATTGAAATTGAAGATGGAGTGGCATTTTTGAAAAATCCACTTGAAGTAGTAAACGAGTATCCAGATAAAGATGTTTTTACTATCTCAAGAGGATTAGTTAACTTAATGGCCGGAATTGAAGGAGTTCCAATTTGGGCTAATTTTACTTACGATAAAGAAGAACATGTAATATTAGGTGAATTTAGATCACGTGGTATTCAAATTGTTGATATAGCTAAGAAATACGGTGGCGGAGGACACGACAATGCTTGTGGTGCCGCACTTGAGAATTGGGATCAAGTTGAATTGGTCATTAATGATTTTAAAAAGTTAATAAAAGAGACGGAGGAATAATTATGGGTTTAGAAATCATTTTAAATAAAATAAAAGAATATAAAACAATTATCATTCATGGTCATTTAAGACCAGACGGTGATTGTTATGGTTCTCAATTTGGGTTAAAAGATATTATTAAATCATCTTTTCCAGAAAAAGAAGTATATGTAGTTGGTCAAACAAGTGATTATGTATCATTTGTTGGAACACCAGATATTATTGATGATAGTAAATATGAAGGATCATTAGTAATTGTTGTTGATACAGCAACTGAATCAAGAATTAGTGATCCAAGATATAAACTTGGACGTGAATTAATAAAAATTGATCATCATATACCAGTTGATCAATATGGTGATATTATTTGGGTTGATACTAATTTCCCGTCATGTGCTCAAATGATTGCATATTTTTATTATAGATTTAAAGATGAATTAAAATTATCTAAAACTGGTGCAGTAGCCATGTATACAGGTATAGTTACTGATACTGGACGTTTTAGATTTAGAGGTGTTGATGAATTAACACACCAGCTTGCTGGCATGTTAATTACTAAAGGAGTTGAACCAGATGAAGTTGACTTTAAGTTAAGTCAAGAAACATTAGATATGGTTCAATTAAAAGGAAAAGTACTAACAGGCTTTGAAAGAAGTACTGAAGGATTTATATATTTTAAAATGACTAGAGATATTATTGAAGAGTATGGTGTAACTGATGAACAAGCTGCTTCAATGATATCAGTATTAGGTGGTATTGAAAACCATCCGGTTTGGGCACTAATTATTGAGTACCCAGGAAACGAAGTTAGAGTAAGACTTCGTTCAAACGGACCAACAATATCAGATGTAGCTAACCAATTTGAAGGTGGTGGACATGCTAAAGCAGCCGGTGCCCGTTTAAATAGTTGGGAAGATCTACCAAAATTAGTTGAGGCAGTAAACCAAAGACTAATTGAGTGGAGAAAAAGTAATTAATTGGAGGTAACAAATATGGTATTATTAAATATTTTAGCGTCAATTAAAGATAACATGCCGGAATTAGTAGGACTTCAAACTGCTGAAGATTACATTTTTATATTAGTAATTCCGATTGTTTTAACATTTTTATTTTCTGGGTTTGTAGGAATAGAAAGACAAAACATGGGTAAAGCAGCCGGAGTATCAGCGCACATCTTAGTTGCACTAAGTAGTGCTGCTTTAGGTATTATGCAAAGATTAATGTTAGCTTATGAATTTTCATTAAATGAAGGAAGTTTCCAAGGCCAAAGAGTAATTGCACAAGTTATTACTGGTATTGGTTTTATTGGAGCTGGTGTTATTATGAAAGATAAGTTTACTGTTAAAGGTCTAACGACAGCTGCTACTATTTGGACAACAGCAATGATTGGATTAATTTTAGGTTCTGGTTACTTAATTGTAGGTAGCTTACTAGGTCTTTTAGTTAGCTTATTTATTTTAATAAGAGACTTAAACCGCGGTATTAACCCATTTAGACCTTATAAAGTTCCAAATCACGGAGTTCGAAGATATCGCTTTATTTCAAAAGGCGATCAAGATGATGTCATCTCAGAAGACTTCCATCACGATGAAGATTTGCCACACTTATGATTGATAACATTTGCGCTATTGCCACGCCATTTGGCACTGGTGGAATTAGCGTTATTAGAATTAGTGGTAAAACCGCTATTTCTGAATTAAACAAAATATTTAAAGGTCCTAATTTAGAAAAAGCTAAAAGCCACACAATTAAGTATGGCCACATAGTTTCTTTAAATGGGGAAATACTAGATGAGGTAATGGTCTCTATTTTTAGAGCGCCTAGATCTTTTACAGCTGAGAATGTTTGTGAGATTTCAACTCATGGAGGAGTTTTAGTTACACAAAGTGTATTAAACGAAATTTTAAAACTAGACGTTAGATTAGCTGAACCAGGAGAATTTACCCAAAGAGCTTATTTAAATGGAAGAATCGACTTAGTTCAAGCCGAAGCCGTAATGGATTTAATTGAAGCTCAAAACGAAAGTGCCCTAAAAATTGCTAATTTAGGATTATCTAAAAAAACATCATCACTAGTTCAAAATTTACTTAATAAAGTTTTAGATTTAATTGCTAAAATTGAAGTAAATATTGATTACCCAGAATATGATGATGCAGTTGAGATGACACATGAATTAATTAAACCAATTTTAATTGATCTAATTAAAGAAATTGAGCATTTAATTTATCAATCAAAAAGAAATCAATTAATTAAAGACGGAATTAATACAGCTATAGTAGGTAGACCAAATGTCGGTAAATCAAGCTTATTAAATGCTCTACTTGAAGAAGATAGAGCAATTGTTACAGATATATCTGGAACAACAAGAGATTTAATAGAAGCAAGACTTAATTTAGGTGGTATTACCTTAAATTTAGTTGATACAGCAGGGATTAGAGATACCGATGATATAGTTGAATCAATTGGTATTGACCGCTCAATTGAAGCCATTAAAAAGGCCCAATTAGTATTATTAGTCTTAGATCAAAGTATGGAATTAACCGAAGAAGATAAAAGACTATTAGAACTAACAAAAGACAAACAAAGAATATTAATTGGTAATAAATCAGATTTAACTAAAAAAATAGAATTAACTAATTTATTACTAATCTCAAGTCTACACCAAGAAGGTTTAGAAGAATTAGAAAAAGAAATTGTTAAAAGATTATCACTAGTAGAAATAGAAGCTAATGATTTTAACTATTTATCTAATGAAAGACAAATTAGAAAAATAACTGATGCTAAAAATAGCTTAAATCAAGCACTAGAAGCAATCGATAACTTAATGCCAGTTGATTTAATTGCTGTTGATTTATCTAATTCGTATTATCATTTAGCAGATATTTTAGGACTATCTTATGAGTCAAGTATTATTGATGAATTGTTTTCACAATTTTGCTTAGGCAAATAAGGTATAATGAAAGTATAAAGGGGGAACATCTATGGGCTATAAAGCACTATATCGTCAGTATCGTCCAAAGAACTTTAGTGAAGTAGCAGGACAAAAAGTAATTGTTCAAACACTATCAAACACATTACTTAGAAACCAAGTGGGTCATGCCTACTTGTTTAGTGGTCCAAGGGGAACTGGTAAAACAAGTATTGCCAAGATCTTTGGTAAAGCAGTAAACTGCTTAAACATGCCAGCAGCGGATGCTTGCGGCGTGTGTGATGTTTGTGTAGGAATTGAAAGTGAACAAATAGCTGATATTATTGAAATTGACGCTGCTAGTCATAACTCAGTTGACGATATTCGTGACTTAGTATCAAAAGCTAAGTTCTCACCATCAGTTTGTAAATATAAAGTATACATACTAGATGAGGCACATATGTTATCAGCAAGTGCGGCTAACGCACTTCTAAAAACATTAGAAGAACCACCTAGTCATGTTATATTTATTCTTGCGACAACTGAAATTCATAAAATACTTCCAACAATCGCTTCGCGTTGTCAAAGATTTGATTTTAGAAATATTGAAGTTAAAGATATTGTTGGAAAACTTAATGAAATTGTCAAAGCTGAAAAGATTTCAATTGACGATGATGCAATTTTAGCAATTGCTGAAAATGCTGAAGGCGCCTTAAGAGATGCACTTGGTTTACTTGATCAAGCTATTTCATTTACCGAAGATCATATTACAGCTGACGATGTTCATAAAGTAGCTGGTTCAGTTTCTCATGTTGTCTTAGGAGAAATGATAAGAGCTATTAATGAAAAAGATACTAATAAAGTTATGAACATCTTAGAAGAATTATTAGATGAAGGTAAGGAAATTGCTAAAATCGTTGTTGATTTAATTATGGCTTTAAGAGATATTTTATTAATTAAAAATACTGAATATAAACTGGAAAGATATCAAGATATAAGTAATTTAATTCAAACCCCTAAAATATACTTTTTCTTAGATTTACTTAATAACTTGCAACAAGACATTAAATATACAAACCAGAAAAGAGCTTATGTTGAACTGGCATTAATTAAGATGATGAATCATGATATTTTAACTAAAATAGATCATGAAGCAAGCATTCAAGATCTAAGAAGTAAAGTATTTGAACTTGAAGAAAAAATTAAAAGAGGAAACTTTACTACTACTAAAGAAGAAGTTAATAAAATTCCACTTGTTACAACCAAACAAATTGAAGATGTAATGAATAATGGAAACCATGCTAAACGTAGTAGAATCGAACAAGATTGGTTAAAAAATTTAACTAAAGTTTCTGAAGGGTTAGAAATGACGGCTGATTTACTTGCAAAAACTAAAATTGTTGCTGGATCAGATAATAGTTTAGTATTAATTGTAAGTGATCATGAAATAGAGACTGCTAAGTCTTTATATCATGATAACATCAAAAAACAAGCCCTAAGAATTATTTCAAATATTGATAAAACTATTAAAAAATATTATGTTATTTTAGAAAGTGATTGGAAAACACTTCTAGACATTTATATGGACCAATGGAAAAATGGCAGTAGGAAGCCATTACTTCCTAATATAGATTTACAATTATATAAAGAGATAAAACCAAAAGAAGAAGAAAAAACAGTATCTGTTGCCAAAGAATACTTTGGGGATAAAGTAATGATAAAGGAGTAGGATTATGAACAGAGATATGATTAAAAAATTACAAAAACTACAAAAGGATATGCAAGAAGACCAAGAAAAAATAGAATTAACTGAATTTGAAGGAAGAGCAAGTGGCTGTGTTGTTATTATGCAAGGTAACCGCAGATTAATTGATGTTCAACTTTCAACTGAATTATTAGAAGATATTGAAATTTTACAAGAAGTTATTATTCTTGCTGTAAACGATGCACTACAACAAATCGATAGAACTACCGAAGAAGTTATGGGTAAATATGCAGCTATGGGTATGGGGTTTTAATGTATCCAAAATCAATTAAACAACTAATTGATGATTTTAAAAAACTACCAGGAGTTGGTGAAAAAACTGCAGAGCGATTAGCTCTACATTTAATCACTAATTTTTCTCGTGAAGAAACCCTAAACTTTGCTACACACATTAAAGAGATTAAAGATAAGCTATCATACTGCACAACATGTGGCTTGTTAACAGAGTTAAACCCATGTCATATTTGTAGTAACAGTTTAAGAGATGAAAAAACTTTAATGGTAGTATCAGAGTCAAGAGATGTTTATCTTTTAGAACAAACAAGATCATTTCGTGGTAGATATCACGTATTAGGTGGTCTAATTGATTTTTCAAGAGGTATTACTGAAAAAGATTTAAACATCGAATCAATAAAAGTAAGACTTGATACAATTGGTGAAGTTGTTATTGCTACTAATTCAACTGTTGAAGGTGAGATGACCGCACAGTATTTAAAAGCAATTCTTCAAGATCGAAATATTAAAGTAACAAGGCTTGCTTATGGGATTCCTGCTGGTAGTGATTTAAAGTATGCGGATCAAGAAACCTTATCACAAGCGGTAATAAACCGTCGTGATTTTTAAGATAATTAATATAATTATCTAATTAACTTGCATTATTTAATTTTATGCGTTATAATACAGTAGTTTTAAGAGGTGAAATTATTATGAAAGAATTATCAATGATAAAAATCGTAGAACAATTATTAGTTGAAAATGATGCTCCATTAGCACTAACTGACATCTTTAAAGAAGTTGCTAATGCTAAAGGTTTTCCAGAAACAGACTATGAAACATTAAATCAACTATATTTAGATATTGTTACAAGTGCCAACTTTGTTTATATGGGACAAGGTTTATGGGATTTAAAAGAAAGAAACTTAGAATTTTGGGCTAAAGATGGAACTGATTTTATAAATGAATCAGAAGTTGGCGATCCAAGTGTTTTAGAAGGTTATAAAGAAGTTAACTTTACAAATATTACTTCTGAGAAAGTAGAAGCTATTCTAGATTTAGATAGAGTTGAAGATGAAGATGATCTAGACTTTGATATTTTATTTGACGATGAATTAGAAGACATTGAAGAAGAATTAGAAGACTTAGATGAAGAAGAAAAACAAGCTCTAATTGAAGAAAAACAATACATTGGAGACGACCTTGATTTACAGTCAATTGACGAAGATAATTATGACGTTGATTTAGGTGATTTAGAATCTGAAGATTACGATGAAGATGAATATCACGAAATTATGGATGAATACGAAGATTTATATTGATAGTAATTTAACATTTTGATATAATAATAGAGGGCACCGTCTTCCGACGTGCCCTTTTAATTTATAAAATATCACATATTATATTCAGGAGGGCAACATGGCTAAATATATCTTTGTAACTGGTGGTGTAGTTTCCAGTTTAGGAAAAGGAATTGTTGCATCATCAATCGGTGTATTACTAAAAGCTAGAGGACTAAAAGTAACAATGCAAAAATTTGATCCATATATTAACGTGGATCCAGGATTAATGTCACCACTTCAACATGGTGAAGTTTTTGTAACTAAAGATGGTGCAGAAACTGATCTTGATTTAGGACACTATGAAAGATTTATTGATGAAAACTTAACTAGATATTCATCAGTATCAAGTGGTCGCGTTTATAAAGCGGTTATTGATAATGAAAGAAAAGGCAAATATGCCGGTAAAACAGTTCAAGTTATTCCTCATATTACTGATGAGATAAAAAGATTATTAAAAAGAGCAGCAACTAATACCAAAGCTGATGTTGTAATAGTTGAAATTGGTGGTACAGTTGGAGATATGGAATCACTTCCATTTCTAGAAGCAATTAGACAAGCAAGAAGAGACTTTGGACATGAAAATACTTTTTATATTCATGCTACTTTAGTACCATACTTAAAAGCTGCTGGTGAGTTAAAAACAAAACCAACTCAGCACAGTGTTAAAGAATTAAAGTCATTAGGTATTCAACCTGATATGTTAGTTCTTCGTTCAGAAGAACCAATTGAACAAGAACATATCGATAAAATATCATTGTTTACTGACCTTCCGCCAGAATCAATCTTACAATCATATGATATGAAAGTTGTTTATGAGATTTTACTAAACTTACAACAACAACATATTGATGATATTATTTTAAAACATTTCGAGTTAGATAATTTGAAAAAAGCCAATGTTAAACAGTGGCAACAATTAGTAGAACAAATTAAAAAATCAGATAAAAAACTAACCATCGCCATTATTGGTAAATATGTCTCACTACATGATGCCTATATTTCAATAATAGAATCACTTAGACATGCTGGTTTTAAGATGAGTACTTTAATTGATTTAATTTGGGTTGATAGTGAAAAAGTAACTGATTTAAATATTTCAAAACATTTAGAAGGAGCCGACGGAATTATTATTCCTGGTGGATTCGGACACCGGGGAACCGAAGGGAAGTTACTAGCATTAGAATATGGAAGAAAAAATTTAATTCCAACATTAGGTATTTGCTTTGGAATGCAACTTGCAGCAATTGAGTTTGCCCAAAATGTTCTAGGAATATCCGATGTATGCTCAGAAGAATTTGAAAATTGTCATAACCCAATTATTCAAAAAAATTCAAATCATAAATTTAAATTAGGAGAATATACTACTAACTTAAAAGAAGGTAGTAAAATTAGAGAAATATATAATCAATCTCAAATTAGAGAACGCCATCGTCATCGTTTTGAATTTAATCCAGAATTTAGTGATTTATTTGAACAAAACGGGATGATGATTACTGGCTATAATCGTCAGATTAAAGCCGTAGATGTTTTAGAACTTGAAAACCATCCTTGGTATATTCATGTTCAATATCATCCTGAATATATTTCAAGACCATTAAAACCACATCCACTGTTTTTAAGCTTCTTAGAAGCTTGTAAAAACAATAAAAACCTAAAAACTGATTAAAAAGAGTATAATAGTAATGTAGATAATATAAAGGAGGAAACAAATATGTTAGTATCAGCAAGAGAAATGCTACTAAAAGCGCATAAAGAAGGTTATGCGGTAGCACAAATTAATATTAATAACTTAGAATGGACTAAATTAGTTCTTCAAGTATCAGAAGAGTTAAAATCACCAGTTATTTTAGGTGTATCAGAAGGTGCAGCTAAATACATGGGTGGTTTTAGAACAGTTATGGCAATGGTTAGGGAACTACACGACCACTTTAATATTACGGTCCCAGTTGCAGTTCACTTAGACCATGGTACATATGAAGGTGCCAAAGCAGCACTAGCTGCTGGTTTTACATCAATTATGTTTGATGGTTCAAGTCTACCATTTGATGAAAACTTAGCAAAAACAAAAGAAATAGTTGAACTATGCCACTCAAAAGGGGTGTCAGTTGAAGCTGAAGTAGGTTCAATTGGCGGTGAAGAAGACGGAGTAGTCGGTACTGGTGAATTAGCAGACTTAGAAGAATCACGCCAAATTGCTGCAACAGGAGTTGATATGTTTGCAGCAGGTATTGGAAATATCCACGGACCTTACCCAGAAAACTGGAAAGGTTTAGATTTTGATGTTCTACGTGACATTCAAAGAGTTACTGGTGGAATCCCACTAGTATTACACGGTGGAACTGGTATTCCAGGTGACATGATTCAAGAAGCAATCTCATTAGGTGTATCTAAGATTAATGTTAATACTGAATTACAATTAGCTTTCGCAGCAGCAACTAGAAAGTATATTGAAGAAGGTAAAGACTTAAAATCAAAAGGATATGATCCAAGAAAATTATTAAAACCAGGAACTGAAGCTGCAGCTCAAGTAGTAAGAGATAAGTTCACTTTATTTGGATCAGTTAATAAAGCTTAATGAAAATAGAAGATGAATTAATTTATCAACACTATGCTAATTGGAGATTAGAACATAGTGAATTAATCGACTTTGTTGAAAAATCTGATTCATCAATTAAACATACATTCGAATATGTATTACCAGTTGTTGAATATTTATACAACGACTTAATTGACAATAAAGAATATGGCCAAGAAGAACATGGCATATTCGAATTTGGATTTAATTATTTAGTATATATGTACGGTGAAGTTGATTATATATTAAAAGAATTTTGTAAAAATGATTACAAAAAACTAGAATCAATTGGTAAAACAATTAATCTAATGTTTCATGTTTTAGAATTTGAACAAAGAATTTTAGAAAATGACCAATACAATGAAGAAGACTTAGAAAAAATAATTGATTTAGAAAAAGAAATTCAGTACTATATTGAAAAATGTGAAAATGCACCTTTAGAACTATTTAATAAAGTCGATAAAGTGTCGTTAGAAGTTTTTCAAAACGCTAAAGAAGATTTTGAATCAATAGCGTCAATCTATGCCGAGATTGCCATTAATTTAGATATCAATGAATAACAAAAAAACCGCCTAACAAAGGCGGTTTTTATTATTTAGTTAATTATCTTTTAAAGTTTAAGAATCCTAACACTGCATTAATTGCAAATCCAATTAATGTAAAGATACCAGCAATAATAATTGGTGTGTTTGCAGCGATACCTGAATCATGCGTTCCTGGGAATACAAAGAAGAAGATACCAGAAATTAATAATAATAATGCACCAATTAAATAATTAAAGTTAGCAGGTAGTGGTACTAGTGGAACAACAAGACCACCAACTAAGAAAATAAGTGCTAGAAAACCTAGAGTATTAAATTCTAAGATTGTAGTTTCTACTCCTAAGATTTTACGTTTAGCTCCAAAGATAGCTTAAAACCCTGTTACTTTAATGTCACCACTAAAAAAGCCGTCTGGTACACGTAATGCTGGTGAGATAAATAGCATAATAATAGCTACTACTCCGAAAAATAATGCGATGAAACCGCCATATTGTTTTAATGATTTTGTGTTATTTACGCGGTTTTTCTCTTAAATGTGGGAATAAAATAACATCTCTAATGCTCTTAGTGTTAGTAAGTAGCATTACAAATCTATCAATTCCAATCCCAAGACCTCCAGTTGGAGGTAAGCCGTATTCTAAAGCTTCAATGAAATCATAGTCCATTTCACTAGCTTCAGCATTTCCTTTTTCTCTTTCAACTAATTGTGCTTCAAATCTTTCTTTTTGATCAATTGGATCATTTAATTCGCTATATGCATTGGCATATTCAGCACCATTAATAAATAATTCAAAACGGTCGGTAAATCTTGGATCTTTGTCATTTTTCTTAGCAAGAGGACTAATTTCTAGTGGATACATATAGACAAATGTTGGTTGTGTAATTGTTGGTTCAACAAATAAGTCAAAAAACTCAGCAATAATATGACCAACTGTAAAGTGTTTTTCAACTTCGATGCCATGTTTTTTAGCTAAAGCTTTAGCTTCATCTAAAGTAATCTCTTTTGAAAAATCTAGGCCAGATTTTTCTTTAATAGCATCAACCATTGTAATCCGTTTAAATGGTGAGCCAAAATCTAGTTCTTTATCATCAAATGTAACAGTAGTAGTACCTAAGACTTCTTTGGTTACTGATCTTAAGCAGTCTTCGACTAAATCCATCATTCCTTCCATATTAGAATATGCAAGGTATGCTTCTACAGTAGTAAACTCTGGGTTATGAGTTGAGTCCATTCCTTCGTTTCTAAAAAGTCTACCGATTTCATAAACAGCTTCCATTCCGCCAACAATTAATTTTTTAAGAGGAATTTCAGTAGCAATTCTTAAATAAAACTCCATATCTAGTGTATTATGGTGAGTTATAAATGGTCTTGCTGCTGCGCCACCTAAAATTGATTGTAAGACAGGCGTTTCAACTTCAATGAAACCTCTTGAATCAAAGTAGTGTTGGAAAGCTCTAATAATTTTAGGGCGAGTATATGCAATGTGACGATCCGATTCATTAGTAATTAGCCCTAAGTAACGCTTACGTCTAATTTCTTCAACATCAGTTAGACCATGATATTTTTCTGGTAGTGGTTTTAGGGCTTTTGTTAGATGTACATATTTAGTAACATGAACACTTAACTCATTAGTATTAGTTCTAAATAAAAAGCCTTCAACACCAATAATATCTCCTAAGTCTGATAACTTCCATACCTTAGCTTCAAGCTCAGATATAGAATCAGTTCTAACATATATTTGAATTCTTCCTGATCGGTCTTGAATATGCATAAAACCAGCTTTTCCTTGACCTCGTTTTAAGACAATTCTTCCTGCCATTCTAATATTGATGTTTAAATCAGCTAATTCCTCTTTAGTTTTTTCACCAAAAGCTCTAAATATTTCATCAGCATGAGTAGTAACATCAAAGCGATGTCCAAATGGGTCAACACCCAATTCTTTTAATTCTTCAACCTTTTTTCGTCTAATAATTTCTTGATCGGTTAAATTAGTCACTTTAAAACCTCTTTTCGTTTTTTAATACGATAAACATTTCTTCCTTTGGATCAAGAGAAGTAATTTTTATCTCTCTAGTTCGGCTTCCAAGAGAAACCGTTAGAATATCATCTACTTTAATAGAAGAAGATGGCTTTGCCACCTTCCCATTAATTAAAACTAGATCGGCGTCAGCAGCTTCTTTAGCTATCGTACGCCTTTTAATAATTCTTGATACTTTTAAGTATTTATCTAGTCTCATTTATTATCGTCTACTTTATCTTCAACTTTAATATCTTCTTTATTAGAAGTGTCATCTTCCTTTTCAATATCTTTTAAAATACCTTCTAAAACTTCTTCAGTTTTATTTTCGCTTTCAACTACTTCGGCCTCAATAACTTGTGGCTTTTCTTCATTTTTAGGTTTGTTGTTAGCTTCTTCATCATATGATTTTAAGCCACCAGTCTTTTTAATTTCTTGAATATCTGGATAAGTTAGAGTTTCAACTAGAAGTAGATATTTAGCAATATTATCTAAAAGTTCACGGTTTTCAGTAATTACTTGAGTTGCTCTTTGGTGACATTCATCAATAATCTTTCTAACTTCTTGGTCAATTTCATGAGCAACTTGATCAGAGAAGTTTTTCTCTTTTAAGTAATCTCTTCCTAAGAAGACATTACCAGCTTGTTGTTCATATTGAATTGGACCTAAGTCTGACATACCATATTCTGTAACCATGGCTCTTGCGATTCTTGTTGCCATTTGGAAGTCGTTATAAGCACCATTTGTAACAGTATCAAAGACAATCTCTTCAGCAACTCTACCAGCTAAATAGCTTGTAATAGAAGCAAGAAGTGATTCTTTAGTATCAAGGAATGTTTCTTCCTTTGGTACCATTAAGTTGTACCCACCCGCTTTACCGCGTGGGATAATTGTAACTTTTTGTACAACACGTGCATGCTCAACCATTAAGCCAATTACTGCGTGACCAGCTTCATGGTAAGCAACAGTACGTCTTTCAGTTTCATTATACTTTCTTGATGTTTTGGCAGGTCCCATAATAACACGGTCAATACCTTCATCAATATCTTTAATTGAAATAACTGTTCTATTATTTCTAGCTGCAAGAAGTGCAGCTTCGTTTAATAAGTTTTCAATATCAGCACCACTAAATCCTGGAATTCTATGAGCTACTGATTTTAGGTCAATATCTGGTTCTAAACGTTTGTTTCTAGCATGAACTGCTAAAATTTGAGCTCTTGCTCTAACGTCTGGTAAGTCAATTGTAATTTGACGGTCAAAACGACCAGGACGAAGTAGAGCTGGGTCTAATACGTCAGGACGGTTAGTTGCAGCCATTACAATAATACCTAAGTTTGGATTAAATCCATCCATTTCAACTAATAGTTGGTTTAGTGTTTGCTCTCTTTCATCATGTCCGCCACCTAAACCGGCACCTCTTTGACGCCCGACTGCGTCAATTTCGTCAATAAAGATAATACATGGTGAGTTTTCTGTTGCTACTTTGAATAAATCTCTTACTCTTGAAGCACCAACCCCAACGAACATCTCAACAAAGTCAGAACCACTAATTGTAAAAAATGGAACACTTGCTTCACCGGCAACGGCCTTAGCAATTAATGTTTTACCAGTACCAGGAGGTCCAACAAGTAGAACTCCTTTTGGTATTCTTGCACCAATGTCTTGATATTTTTTTGGATTTTTAAGAAAATCAACAACTTCCATTAATTCTTCTTTTTCTTCATCTGCACCAGCTACATCAGCAAAACTAACAGTTCTTTTCTTAGCAACACGAGCCCGGCTTTTAGCAAAGTCAAATGCTCTTGTGTTTTGGTTTGATGCATTTCGATAAACAAGGAAGATCATTAGTCCAATTGCAATCCATGGTAGTAAGTTTAAAACTACACTCCAAAACGTAACACCAGAGTAAGGAGTTAATCCTTGATATTGGATCCACTGAGCTTGGTTTGCGGTACCTTTAGCCATGTTATGTGTGTAAATTAACTCTTCGAGTTCATTTACTTTTCTTTGGCTAATCGTTCCACCGCCACCTAAAATAAATGGAGAACCTGCTTTTTCACCGTTAAATGAAAAGTCATCTGCAAATTGTCCAGTAACAATATATCCGTTCATCGGATTATTTCCGTGTGGTGTAATAGAAATACCTTTAATTGGAGATGGATCAGCTGAAGAAGTACTTTGTTCAATTAAAGTATTTAATTCAACATCTGATATATTTAAGACTTGTGGTCTTAAGGCGTCGCGAATAAAAAAGAATACTCCAATAAATAAAGCAATCATAATAATGATTACTAAAAAATCGGGTCTGCGACGTGGAGCTTGTGGTTTATCTTGTTTTTGCATATTTTACCTCATTTCTCATACGCGCTTGGCTTTAAGACACCAACATAAGGTAGATTTCTATAATCTTCATTAAAATCTAAGCCATAACCAACTACAAATTCATTAGGTACTACAGTTCCTATGTATTCTGGTATGCACTCCATCAATCTACCTTCTGGTTTGTCTAAAAGAGTAACAATCTTTACACTTAAAGCTCCGCGATGTAGTAATAATTTTTTAACTGTTGTAATGGTAGTACCAGTATCAACTATATCTTCAGCAATTAAGACGTGTTTTCCTGATATTGGCTCACTTAAGTCCATTCTGATTCTAACATCACCAGTTGATTCAGTTCCTTGATAGCTTGATACTGATAAGTAATCAACTTTTAGGAATAAATCTATTTCTCTTATTAAGTCGGCCATAAAAGGATTACATCCTTTAAGTAGCCCAACAATAACTAATTCTTTTCCTTGGTAATCTTTGGTAATTTCTTTGCCAAGTTTTTTACAAATTTGTTTAATTTCATCTTCAGTTACTAAAACTTTTAAAATATCATTTTTCATCATCTTTTCCCCCATAAAATGTTATATAAAGTGATCGACCAGTCCCCAAATTCTGGTTGATGTAGTGATTTGGTATCCATAGGATACGATCTTGATTATCTGTAATAATCCATAAGTTTTGACGTTCTTCCATTGGAATTTTTTCATCAATTAAAAATTTCTTTAATTTTTTACGACCATAGTCATATTCTAAAATGTCGCCATCTAATCTATTTCTTGCCCAAAGCGGAAATTCTATTTGATCATAAGAAATTCTTACTTGTAAGGCAGTTGTATTTACTCTTTTACTAGAATAAGAAAACTCATCTAAGTGTACTTTAGACTTAGGATCGGCTTCTTTAATTCTAATCTTTTTGAAATAAAACTCTGAAGTTGGTTTTATTTCCGCTTTTTCATAAAACTTAACTAATTGAAATTGATTAGATAAATTAACTGTTTGATTAGGTTTTTTAGAAAGAAGTACTTTTCTAATTCTTTCAATTAAACGATAGTTAATGTTAACTTTATTAGTTTCAAGTAAATAAGCAATGACATCATCTTGAACTGCGGTAGATAGAAATCTAAATCTTGGAATGTTAATAGTTTCTCTATCATCTAAAAATGCGATTGCTTGTGATCTAATATCATCATATGCAGCAACTAGTTGCATATTATATTGTTTGATCATTTGTAATAAATTAGGGTTTTCTTGTTTCATAATTGGAACAAGTGTAAGTCTATAACGATTTCTTAAATACTCAGATGTATAATTAGATTCATCTTCCATATATGGAACTCTGTGCCTGTTGGCATAGTCTAATAACTCAGCTTTTTCAAGATATAAAAATGGTTTAACATAAGTATAATTACCAATTTCGGTAATTTGTCTCATTCCAGCATATCCTAAAATATTAGAACCTCTTGTTAAACTAATTAATACAGTTTCTAATAAGTCATCTAAATGATGGGCTGTAACGATATAAGGAGTATTAAGACGTGAAGCAACCTCTTCTAAGTGGCGATGTCTTAATATTCTTGCTCTATTTTGAAAATCTGATGAATTGATTGTTAATTTATAATAGTTAAATGGGATATGATACTTTTCAGTATATTCCTTTACCATCTCAGCTTCTTTGTCTGAATTAGCTCTTTTTTGATGGTTAAAATGAACAACGACAAGGTTTAAATTCATTCGTCTTAAAAAATCTAGTAAAACCATGGAGTCGAGTCCACCGCTTACTGAAACTACTAGTGTTTTTTTAAAATCGATGTCGATTTCATGTTGAAATTGTCTGGCAAACTTACGCATTTAATCACCTAGTCTTTCTAACTTATTATAGCATATAATAAACAAAAAGGTTATAATATAGTATATAGATAAGATTAGATAGGAGCAAGAAAAATGTATATTTTAGCAAGCGTATCTCCAAGAAGAAAAGAAATATTTGAAAAAGCGCACTTAAATTTTGAAATTGTAGCATCAAAATTTGATGAATCAAGCATAAGTGAACCTAACCCATATTTACTAGCCGAAAAAGTTGCTTATGGGAAAGCAAAAGAAGTAAGTATTAACTATCCAAATAAAATTGTAATAGGTGCTGATACAATTGTTTTAGTAAACGGAGAAGTTTTAGGAAAACCAAAAGATTTCGATGATGCTTTTTCTATTTTAAAAAAACTATCAAATCATTACCAAGAAGTAGTAACAGGTGTTGCTATTGTTTATAATAACCATGTTCATACTTTTCATGCAATTAGTGAAGTAGTATTTAGAGATGTTAGTGATGAAGAGATAATTGATTATATTAAAACAAAAGAACCATATGATAAAGCAGGAGCATATGCAATTCAAGGTAAAGCTAGTGATTTTGTAGTAAAATGGAATGGTGAACTTGATAATATTATTGGATTTCCAATTAAAAAGTTCCTAGAAGAATTAAAAATATTCGAGGAGCGATATTTGAATGTTTAAAATAGGTAATATCGAAATAAAAAATAAATTAGTCTTAGCGCCAATGGCTGGAGTATCAAATCTTCCGTTTCGTAAGATTTGCAAAGAAATGGGCGCGGGTTTAGTAGTTGCAGAGATGGTTTCTGATCATGCTCTGCATTTTAAGAATGAAAAGACTTATGAACTATTAACAATCGATTTAGATGAAGCACCAATTAGTCAACAAATATTTGGTTCAAATTTAGAGTTTTTAGTAGAAGCAGCTATATATTTAGATAACAATGTTAATTGCGATATTATCGATATTAATATGGGTTGTCCGGTTCCTAAGGTGGCTATGAAATCGCAAGCTGGAGCCGCATTACTTAAAGATCCAGATGCCATTTACAATATTATTAAAGCTGTTAAAGAAGCAGTTAAAAAACCAGTAACTGTAAAAATTAGAAGTGGTTGGGATTTTGATTCAATTAATGCTGTTGAAGTTGCCAAAATTGTAGAAAAAGCTGGAGCAGATGCCATTGCTGTTCACGCAAGAACCCGCTCTCAAGGTTACTCAGGAAAAGCTGATTGGAAAATTATTAAAGCTGTTAAAGAAGCTGTAAATATTTCGGTTATAGGTAACGGGGATGTAGTAGATGGTCCTTCAGCTAAAAAAATGTTAGAAGAAACAGGTTGTGATGCCGTTATGATAGGTAGAGCGGCTCTTGGTAACCCGTGGATATTTAGAGAAGTTAACCACTACCTTAAATATAACGAAATTCTACCTAGACCTTCATTTAGTGAGATGTATCAAATAATTAAAAGACATCTAGAAGGCTTGATTGATTTAAAAGGAGAAAAGCTAGGCATTTTAGAAATGAGAGGGCTAGGTTCATATTATTTAACGGGTTTACCTGGTAATGCAAAAGTTAGAACTAAATTAGTTAAATCTAATAAGAAAGATGATTTTTTATTATTAATTAAAAACTATTTTGATGAATTAGAAAAACAACTGAACAACTAACTAAGATAGTGTTATAATAGATACGGAGTTTGAGGTGATTAAAATGCGAAGATTTAATAGAAATATCTCTCGTAAAAACACTGGATGTGTAAAATGGGATATGATCGAAGGAGATAAAAGTAAAATAATTCCTTTTTCGATTGCTGATAGTGATTATCCAACAGCAAAAGAAATAGAGAAATGTTTGAAAAAAAGAGTAAAACACCCTATCTATGGTTATTCTTATCCAGATGATGAATATTTTGATGCAATTATTAATTGGACTAAAAAAAGATATAACTATACTATTGATAAAGATAATATTATTCCAACCAATGGTGTTGTAACATCGCTATATTATGCGATTAAACACTTTGGAGATAACACTGACAGTGTTATTATCCAACCACCAGTATATAATCCTTTTTATTCAGTAATATTAGACAATGATAAAAAAGTTGTTAAAAACAGACTATTAAAAGAGAATAATTATTATACTATGAACTATGTTGAGCTTGAAGAACAATTAAAAGCTGGTAGTAAAATGATCTTGCTTTGTAATCCTCAAAATCCAACTGGACGAGTATTTACTTATCAAGAGTTAGAAAAAGTTGTTGATCTTGCTATTAAGTATGATGCATTTATTTTATCTGATGAAATTCATTGTGATATTATGCTTGATTCTAATGAATTTGTATCAGTTAATGAATTTGCAGATAGACATAGTAAAATTGCTGTATTTACATCAATTTCTAAATCATTTGGTCTAGCCGGACTTAAAACATCTAATGTTATTATTAAAAATAAAAAACTCGCTGAAGAGTTCAGAGAGTTCTTAAGACATAAATATATTAGTTTTGGTAATGTTTTTGGACTAACCGGAGTTAAGTCAGCATATAATCATGCTGAAGAGTGGTTAGATAAACAAAACATTCATTTAACTAGAAACTTTAAATATTTAAAAGAGTTTTTTGAAACTAACTATCCTAAAGTTGGTGTTACTAAAACTGAAGGTACTTTTCTTGCTTGGTTAGATTTAGGATACTTAGGTATGTCTTGTGTGAAGATGCAAGAAGAATTAAAAAAGATGGGTATCATTATTAATGAAGGTAGAAGATACGATGAAGATTGTCGTGGTTATATTAGATTTAATTTTGCGTGCTCACAAAAACAATTAAAATTAGGATTAAATGCTCTTGGAGAGTTTTTAGACCAATATAAAGATTAATTAATTATATATTTTTTAAACCTATTAACCTCGCTTGGTGTAAGCGAGGTTTTTAAATATATACCATTATCTAAAAACTTAGTTAAAATAACGTTGTTGTTATTTTTTAAGTAATTAAAAATCTGACCTTGATCAAAAGGTATTAATAATTCTTTAATAACATTGTCATTATAAAGGTGATAATAAATATTAGAAACTAAAAGATCTATATTATCATGTGTTTTATTAGATATTAATAAAAAATCATCATGTAACATTAAAGGTTTATCAAGTAAGTCTGATTTAGTAACAACTAATAACCTTTCTATTTCATTTGCATCTAGTTTAGTTAATATTTCTTTAGTAATAGCTAACTCTTCACTAGAAGCATTTAAGCCGTCAACAACATGTAATATTAAATCTGCATCTTTAATATCAGATAAAGTAGACTCAAATGAGTTTACTAACTCAGGAGGTAATTTATGAATAAATCCAACTGTATCAATTAATAAAAATGGTGGTCTATTAGGAGCTCTTAATAATTTGGATTTAGTATCAAGAGTTGCAAATAGCATATCTTTTTCAAAAGTTAATTCTTCATTTTTATTTTCTAACTTTGATACTAATGAGTTATAAGTAGCTGACTTACCAGCGTTAGTATAGCCAACTAAAACAACAACCGGTATTTCATTACGACGTCTTTGTTTTCTTGAGATATTTTTAGCTTTTTGAATATCTTTTAATTCTCGTTTAACTCTTGCAATGTCATCAAGAAGTTTACGACGATCTAATTCTAATTTAGTCTCCCCTGGACCTTTGGCGTTATATGAACCGCCACCTTGTCTGGATAAAGACTTACCAAGGCCAACTAATCTTGGAAGCATATATTGGTTTTGAGCAAGTCTAACTTCCAATATTGCTTCAAGAGTTTGGGCTCTTAGGGAAAAAATTTGTAAGATTAAAAAACTTCTATCAATAATTTGAAGTTCTAAAATTTCTTCTAAATTTCTAATTTGTGCTGGAGATAGGGTATCATCAACAATTAAAATACTAGCGTTATTAGTTTCAGCTAGTTGTTTTATTTCTAATACCTTTCCTCTTCCAAAATAAGCGCTAGCAGTAGGAGTGTCACGATTTTGAATTACCATCTCAACTCCGTTTATAGAAAGAGTTTCTGCTAGAGCTTTTAATTCGTGGAGTGAACGGGTAGTTGCTTCGATTGAATCACCTTTGGTGATAGCACCTAAAATAGCTATATCCACTAAATCACCTCTTTATATCTATTATACCATCTATGTTAGATATTTCTGTGGTATAATATTTACTAGACAAGAGGTGATTTTATGTGGCAAACACATCCTATTTGGTTAATAATTGTAGTTAGTTATTTGATTTTGGTATTAGTTTATTCTTTTTTAAGAACGATGTTTACCAACAGAAAAACTTTTAGTGTTGTCTTAGCGGCAATACTTTTTCTAGCTATTTCAATATTTGTTTACATGGTAGTAGTTCCAAATTTGCCAGAAGCTCTACCAATTGAAATGATCAAGGATGTTATATTTTATTTAAACGTTATTGTATTACCACTTGGGGTTGTTGTAATTATTGCACCAGACATTAGAGCCAAATATGATACTGGTTGGACTCAAGAAACAACTAAAGTATCAGGTATTAGAGTCAGTTCAGAACAAACTAAAGAATATATCATTGATGCTGTAATGGAGTTATCTAATCGAAAGATTGGTGCTATTATTACAATGGAAAACCATAATACATTAGATCGTTATGCTGAAAAAGCTATTCAAATTAACGGGCGAGTTACAAAAGAATTACTGCTAAATATTTTCACTCCACTTACTCCAATGCATGACGGTGCCGTTATTATTAGAGGAGATGAAATAGTGTGTGCGGGCGCATACTTTACACTGTCTACTAATGATGCATTTGATAAAACAATGGGGTCACGTCACCGTGCAGCACTAGGTGTAAGTGAAAATAGCGATAGTTTAACAATCATTGTAAGTGAAGAAACAGGAGATATCTCAATTGCTGTTTCTAGTATGTTAATTAAGTTAAATAGTAGAGAAAAACTATTTGAATACCTTAACTTATATATTAAATAGGAGGGATCTTGATGAGAAAATTGTTTAATGGAATTATTAAATTTATAACAAGACCATTTATTACGATTGCTGTAAATAGTAATACTGATCGTATGGTTAAATTTTTAAATAAGCATTCATATATCCTATTAATATTATCGTTTTTTATTACAGCAGGAATTGTCTTTTTAATTTATTTCTTACACTACGTATAACTAGGAGAATATAATGGATTTTTTACCAATTTCAATTTTAATAGTATCATTTCTAATTGGCATAGTTGTCTTATTAGATAGCATTAATGAATTAAAACTACCAATTTATAAAACGATTATAGCGTCAGTAAATATTATTGTTGCTGTGATCTTTTTTGCACTATATAATACAGTAATTAAAAACGATGCCACATTTGAAAAGATATATTTTGGAATTGGTATTTTTGAATTTTTATTACTATTAGTATTTATTGTAATATTATTTTCTAAAATCCTAATGTCTAAACGAGAATTAGGATTATATGCGGATTCAATTAAATCATCACCTTGGAATACATTTATTATTTTAGACCGCAGAGATAGAATTACTGATATATCTGATAATTTACTAGAAGATTTACAAATGACTAAAGAAGAAGTAATAAAACAAAAATTATTTGATATTTTAAACAGAGCAATTAGAATTACTCAAATTAATGGTAAAAACTTTTCAAATAGAGACCTAGAAGATAGATTTAATCAATATAAAAAGATTAATGAACCTAATGAAAACTTAAAGTTAGAAATATCATTTTTCAATGCTGAAGGAGATACAACAATTATTCATTTAATTGATCAAGCCATGTTTTCAAGACTTGGTTATTATGGTAGGTTTTTAATTGGTGAGAAGAAAACTGACTTTAATTTATTAAGTGTAGAAAAACAATTAAAACAAACTTCCCTACAACTTGAAACACTGCAAGAGCAGTTTATTGCAACTCTTGAAGTAAGCAATGAAGGATTAGCATTTACTGATATTGAAGATGAGTCAATGTGGATATCGGATAACTTAGTAGAACAATTAGGTTTAGTATCAAACGATCTTCATCAAGAAGATTTCTTAAAACTAATGCAACCAGATGATTTATCTAGATATTTAACTAAAGCTAATAAGCTAACCCCATCTCAACCAAATCTTGAGATGAAGTACCGCCTATTTACAAGAGGTGTCTACCGCTGGTATATAGAAAAATCTAAAAAAGTGTTTTTAGATGATCGCTCAATGATAATGAGTTCAATTAATTTAGTTAACACAAAACACTTTATGAGAAGTAATATTCAAAACTTAGATAATTTAGGTGATCAAAACGATCTATTAATAAAACTTAATAAATTAATTGATGAAGAAAGATATTTCCATTTAGCTATTTTAAGAGTTAAAAACTTAAAATATATAAACGAACTTCACTCACGTGATGTTGGTAATATGGCGCTTTCAGAATATATTAATAAAATTGAAAAAGCATTTACCGAAGAAGATGGTTATGTTTATAGAATTAGTGGATCAACTTTTGCACTAATTTTAGTTGATCAAAGAAAAATGAGTTTAATTCGTAATGGTGTTCAAGCCAATGACGATTATTTAAATATGACACTTGAATATGGTTCTAACAAGTTAGAATTAGAAGTGTTTGCGGGAATTTCAATTATTAACCGAGATGGCTATAATGAAAATGAACTACTTGATACCGCATTAAAAGCTTTAAAGGTAGCTGAAAACCCAAAATACAAAGGACATATATGTTATTATGAAGATATCTGAAAAAACTGATGTAAGAAAAAATCTATTAAAAACTAGAAAAAGCCTTAATAAGGCATTTATAGAGTATCACTCTAATCATATTATAGTTCAAATACTAGAAGATCCTAACTTTATTAATTCTAATAATATTGGTATTTATTTGCCAGTTAATAACGAACTAGATCTAACAAGACTTCTTAGTTTAAAAGGCAAGACGTTTTACGTACCAAAGACAGTAGATGATGAGATAATATTTGTTGAAATAACTAAAGAAACTCCTCTAATAAAAGGACCTTATCAAATTGATGAGCCTGCTAGTGGGGAAGTAGCTGAAAAGATAGATTATTTAATTACACCATCGCTAGCGATTTATCAAAATCGCCGGTTAGGTTATGGTGGTGGATATTATGATAAATATATATCAAAAAATAGACCAACTTTTGTAGTTGGTGTCATTTATGATTTTCAAGAAGTTGAGTTTAAATATGATGATTTAGATGAATTATTAGATTATTATTTCGTCAGTAAAAAGGAGATTTAATGAACTCTGCAATTATTGTTGCTGGTGGTAAATCAGAAAGATTTACAGACGGCAACACTCAAAAAATAAATTTACTTATTAATAACAAACCAGTTTATCAACATAGTGTTGATGTCTTTTTAGAGCTTGGTTATGAAGTTATTTTAGTTATTAATGAAGAAGTAAATATCAAAAATGTAAAAGTAGTAAAAGGCGGAAGCACTAGAAGTAAAAGTGTTTATAATGGATTAAAACACGCAAACGGGGAATATGTTTTTATTCATGATGCTGCAAGACCTTTAATTACTAAAGAGTTAATTGAATTATTAGAAAATAATATAAAAGAAAATGATGGAGTGTATCTTGCAAAACAAGTAAGTGATTCATTAAAAGTGTTAACAAGTGATGGTTATAAATCAGTTGATAGAGACTTATACATCACCTCTGAGACACCTCAGGTGTTTAGACGTGATTTATTAGTTAAAGTTTTTAATAAAAGTACTAAAGATTACACTGATGAAGTTGGCATGGTTACAAGTTTATTTAAAGATTTATTAATAGTTCCAGTCTTTCACACGGCTAGTAATGATAAAATTACTTACTATGAAGACTTTCTAAGAGTTAAGAAGTTATTTATAAATAACTACCGTATAGGTCATAGTTTTGATCTTCATAAGTTAGTGAAAAATCGAAAATTAATTTTAGGCGGGGTTGAAATTGACTATCACTTAGGCTTATTAGGGCATAGTGATGCCGATGTATTATTGCACGCTATTACAGAATCGATAATTGGAGCACTTGGTTTAGGTGATTTAGGAGTTAATTTTCCTGATAATGATTCCAAATTTAAAGACATTTCATCAAAATTATTACTTGAAAATGTATTACAAAAGATGAAATCTAAAAACTATGGTATATCTAATATAGATATAATGTTGTATTTAGAGGAGCCAAAATTAAAAAAACATCGTGAAGAGATTATAAATAATATTAAAGATTTATTAGAAATCGATTTAGATAAAATCAATTTCAAAGTAACAACAACCGAAAAGGTTGGTCCAATTGGACGAAATGAAGCAATCGCAGCTGAAGCGGTTGTATTATTAGAGGGGGTATAAAATGATCGTTGAAACTGAACATGGAAGATTTGATTTAATTAAAAACTATCGTGATGCATTTGATGTTGCAAGTTTTAATGCTCGCTATGTTGATACCGCATTTAAGCAATATGATTATATTGTCGGTGATGTTTCATCAGGAGTTTTAAGATTAAAAGGATTTAGGGATAATGAAAAAGGTAAAACTAGTTATAACTTAATTCCTGATTACTTAAATGACTCTTGTAATTATAATGTTGCTTACTTTATACTAAAAAGAATAAAAGAGGATGTTAAAGATGGAAGAAAAAGTAAGAGAACTACTTAATAGAATAAGACCATATCTTAACAGAGATGGTGGTGACATCGAACTTGTCAAAGTTGAAGATGGCATTGTTTATGTAAAAATGTTAGGAGCATGTGATGGATGTGCTCTTATTGATAATACGTTATATGATGGAATAGAAAGAATTCTCGTGGAACAAGTTCCAGGAGTAATTGCTGTAGTAGCAGTTTAACTTAGGAGGTAAAAATTGTGAAAAAGTATGGAATTGTAGTTGACTCTACTTCAAGCGTAAGCGAAGAACTAATTGAAAAATACAATATTAAAGTAGCTAATTTAACAATCACAATCGGTGATAAAACTACTGAGTACATTTCAAATGAAGAAGTTATTTCAACTCTTAAGATGGGACAAGATGTAAAAACTAGTCAACCATCACCAGAAGTATTCAAACAAAAAATTGAAGAATTATTTAATGAAGGTTACCAAGAAGTATTAGTAATTACTTTAAGTTCAACATTAAGTGGAACATTCAACAGTGCTAACATAGCAGTTAGTATGTTAGATCAAGACATGCAAGATAAAACATTTGTTTTTGATACAGAATCAATTACAATGGGTGCTCTTTATTATATTGAGCTAGCATGTAAATTGTTTTATGAAGATAATTTGAACATGGTTCAAACTATCAAACATCTAACGAAAGCTAAAGACCAAGGTCATTTAGTATTTGTAGTAGATGATTTAGGAACTATTTTCCGTCAAGGAAGACTAGGTAGAGTTAAATATATTTTAGGATCAATACTTAGAGTAAAACCAATTTTAGTATTTAAAAGAAATGTATTAGACATTGTAAGTCGTTCAGCTAGAGGTTTTAAAGGGGCGTTTAAATTTATTGAAAAACGCATTGAAGAATTTATGGGAAAATATCCAGGCAAAAAATATTTAGCTTGGTTTGCATATGTTGATGAACCTAAAGCACCTAAATCATTTTATGACGGATTAAAAGAAAGATTTAGTAATTTAGATGTAAAATGGGTAGGACTAGCTAGCCACATTGTAGCCGCTCACGTCGGGCCAGGCGGAATGGGTATTTATTTAGCTTACGAAGATTAATAATTAAAGCCGCTTAGCGGCTTTTATATTGAGTGTGATAAAGATGGATAAAAATTATGTAAAAAAAGTAAGACAAGTAATTCCAAAAGATAAAATAATGTTAGTTAGTTGTTGTGCGGTAATTGCTAATGATGAAGGGAAAATCCTTTTACAAAAGCGTTCTGACAATTTGCTTTGGGGGCTTCCGGGCGGATTAAAAGAACTAGATGAAACATTAATTGAATGTGCTAAAAGAGAAGTTTTAGAAGAAACTAACTTAGAAATAGAAATAGTAGATTTTATTGGAGTTTATATTAATCCTAGTATGTCATGGTTTGGTGATGATGTCGCAGAAGTTATCGCGTTTGGATTTGAAGCCAAAGTAATTGGCGGAGATCTTAAAATTAATGATAGCGAATCATTAGAATTTGGATACTTCGATTTAGATAACTTACCACAGATTCATGCTCTTGATAATGAGTTAATTATTAAAGACTACTACAAAGGAATTAGATCAGGTATTGAAGGAAGATTTCAAAAGGAAAGATAATATATCTTTCTTTTTTTGTTAAAATATATATTTTCTAATAAGGGTATTGTATAATATAGAAGAAAGGCAAAAGGAGATGATGAAAATGTCATATTTGAAATTAGATATTAATTATGCAAACAAGACACTAAAAAAAGATATTTTGCCAATGCAACAAAAAGTCTGCGAAATACACGAAATGATACATAATAAAACAGGACTTGGTAATGATTTTTTAGGATGGGTTGATTTACCAAATAAAATACAAAAAGAACTTCCACAAATTACTGAAGCTGCTAATAAAATTAGATCTCAAAGTGAAGTATTAGTAGTAATTGGAATTGGTGGTTCATACTTAGGCGCACAAGCCGGATTAGATTATTTAAATAACTACGAAGCACCACATGTTGAAGTTATTTTTGCTGGTCACCAGCTTTCTTCAACTTATTTATCTAAGCTTGTTAGATATTTAGAATATAGAGAGTTTTCAATTAACGTTATTTCAAAATCAGGAACTACAACTGAACCAGCGATTGCTTTTAGAGTATTAAAAGAATTAATTGAAAAGAAATACGGCAAAGATGCAAAAGACCGCATTTATGTAACAACAGATCAAAAAAGAGGAGCATTATATCAACTAGCAGTAAAAGAAGATTATCAAAGATTTGTTATTCCCGATGATGTTGGAGGACGCTTTAGTGTCCTTACTGCAGTGGGATTATTACCACTTGCAGCTGCTGGGTATAACTTAAATGAAATTATAAGTGGTGCAATGCATGCACAAAACCGTTATTTTATTGACAAATTAGAAGATAATGAAGCGTATCAATACGCAGTTTTAAGATATTTATACTACACTGAAGGATTTAAAGTAGAAGCAATTGCTTCATATGATTATGAGCTTTCATATTTAGCTGAATGGTGGAAACAACTATTTGGTGAATCTGAAGGTAAAGATGGTAAAGCATTATTTCCTGCAAGTGCTAATTTTACAACTGATCTTCATTCACTTGGACAATATTTTCAAGACGGACCAAGATTTTTAATTGAAACAGTTTTATCTGTTGATAAAGTAGCAAGTGATATTAAAATTCCGTTCGTTGAAGAAGATAATGACGGTCTAAACTATTTAGCTGGAGAGAAATTAAGTTATGTTAATAAACAAGCAATGCTAGGAACTATTCAAGCACACCACGAAGGTGGCGTTCCAATTATGGAAATTAAAATTCCAGAATTAACACCTTATAGTTTTGGTTATTTAGTATATTTCTTTGAAAAAGCGTGTGCAATGTCTGCATACTTACTAGAAGTTAATCCATTTGATCAACCAGGTGTTGAAAAATATAAGAAGAATATGTTTAAATTATTAGGAAAACCAGGACATGACAAATAAATTTAAAACTAGTAGCGCTGAAGAGACAAGAAATTTGGGCTATAAAGTAGGAAAATGCATTACTATGCCATCAGTAATTTTACTTGATGGTGATTTAGCAGCCGGTAAAACAACATTTACCCAAGGATTAGCTAAAGCCTTAGGTGTAAAAAAGGTAGTAAATAGTCCTAGTTTTACTATTATGAAATCTTACACTGGAGAAGGTGTAGATTTACATCATTTAGACTTGTACAGACTAGATTCTGTCGGTTATGATTTTGACTTGGAAGATTATTTAGTAGACGGGATTGCAGTTATTGAATGGCCATTTCAAGTAGAAGAAGTACTACCAGAGGAGTACCTACTTATTAAAATTGATAAAGGTAATCTAGATGAAAGAACATTTACATTTATTCCTAAAGGTAGTAAATATGAAGGAGTTTTAAAATGTATCGGCTAATATTAGATAGTTCAACTAAATTAATGTGGATTGGACTTGCAAAAGATAATAAACTAATAGCTAATTATACAAGAGTAGCTAGAAAAGATCATGCTAAGTATATGGTTGATGCGATTGATAACTTATTAAAAGTAAATGATGTTACTATTGATGATATTAAAGAAATTGTCGTCTCATCAGGTCCTGGTTCATATACTGGACTACGTGTAGCAGGAATGGTTGCAAAAATGTTAGCATACACTAAAAATATTCCACTTTATGAAATAAGTAGTATTTATTTTTTAAGTAGTGGATATGACAAAAAAGTTGCAGGCTTAATTGATGCAAGACGTAATCAATACTTTTTTGGTATTTATGAAAATACTAAAACAGTATTTGAAGATACGTTAATGTTATATGATGATATAATTAACTTACCAGAAATTAAAAACAGTCAAATAGTTATTTTAAATGAAGATAATTATTTAATTGATATTACTAAAGTATTTAAGAAAATGTCTTTAGTAAAAGATGTTCACTCCTTTGTACCAAAATACTTAAGAAAAACAGAAGCGGAGCGAAATCTATGATTTATAGACAAGCAACCACCTTTGATCTTGAAGCATTAGATAAAATTCACAAAGAAATATTTAATGAAGATAACCAAAGATGGTTCTTATTACAAATTAATGATTCCCTATATCGTATTTATTTAGTAAAAAATAAAGAAAATGATGAAGTAATGGGATACATTAGTTATCAAGTAGTTGAAACAACAGCAGATATGTTATATTTTGCAGTTAAAAAAAGTTGCCAAGGGCAATATGCCGGCAGCAACTTACTTGGTTTTTCAATGGAAGAATTGAAAAAAGATGGAGTTAAAAAAATAGCACTTGAAGTTAGACAAACTAATTTAAAGGCACGTAATATTTATAAAAAGTACGGATTTGTAGAAATGTGGGTAATTAAAAATTATTATCCAGAGTTTAAAGAAGACGGCATTTTATATGTTTGGGAGGATCAAGCAAAATGATTGTATTAGCAGTTGAATCAAGTTGTGATGAAACTAGTGTTGCCATTGTTAGAAATGGCAAAGAAGTTTTATCAAACGTGGTTTTATCACAAATTGATATTCATAAAGCATTTGGTGGAGTTGTTCCTGAGATTGCCTCAAGAAACCATATCGAATATATTACAAGAGTATTTGATGAAGCATTATCTAAGGCTAATATGACTCCAAAAGATATTGATTTAGTTGCAGTAACAGAAGGCCCAGGTTTAATTGGTTCACTCTTGGTTGGTATTAATGCAGCAAGTGCATTTGCTTTTGCCAATCAAATACCATTAATGGGAGTAAACCATATGTTAGGACATATGTATGCAGCAGGAATTGATAGCGAGATTAAGTTTCCAGCACTAGTATTACTAGTTAGTGGTGGACATACTGAGCTAATTTATGCCAAAGATCATCTAGATTTTAATGTTTTAGGACAAACTTATGATGATGCAGTTGGCGAAGCCTATGATAAAGTAGCAAGAACCTTAGGACTTCCATATCCAGGTGGTCCAATAATAGATAAGCTTGCTCATGAAGGAAAGCCAATTTATGATTTACCACGCCCAGTTATTAATCAAGATAATTTAGATTTTAGTTTTAGTGGATTAAAAAGCGCGGTTATAAATTTAATTCATAATAAAAAACAAAGAGGCGAAGAAGTAGATCCAAAAGATGTTGCAGCATCTTTTCAAGAAAGTGTAATTGATGTTTTAATTACTAAAACACAACAAGCACTTGAAAAATACCCAGTCAAACAGTTAATTGTTGGCGGTGGGGTATCAGCCAATAAAGGCTTAAGAAGGAGATTGTTTGAGGAAATTAAAGATGTAGAAATCATAATTCCAAAAATGATGTATTGTACAGATAATGCAGCGATGATAGGAGCGGCTGCATACTATCAATTTCAAAAAAAGGGAGCTCTACCTAATTATTTATTAGGTGGGTACTCAACTTAGAAAGAAGGTAAATTATGAAAAAGATATTATTTATTATACTTGGTTTAATTGCACTTCCATTTATTATTGTAGGACTGATTATAGTTCTTGCAATTGATGGATCTAAACCACCAGTTAAAGTTTATCGTGAAAATGAATCGTTTAGTATTGAAGAGCGATTTAACGAATCACTAACTACAGTATTTGATGATGCGGAAAATAACGATTTAGCACTAAACTTATCACAAGATGAACTAAACGTATTAATTTTTCAAATGTTACAAAAACAAAACCCTAATTATTTAATTGATGATGATCCAGAAAACCAATACTTTTTAAAACAAAGCGAACAAGTTGGAGTAGTTGGAGTATGGACAACTGTTCATAATGACGGATTAACAATTAAATTAAGAACAGATTTAAAGTATGGAATTACTTTTAAAACAAGTTTTTCAATTAGGTTTAAATTAGCATTTAATGCTAAAGATGACCCTAATTTCTTAGAGTTATCATTTTCAAATGTTAAACTAGGTAATTTACCGCTACCAAGAAGTTTAGTAAATCCAATATTAAAAAATCAAGTTGATTTAAAATCAACTGTTGAAGGAATTTTTAAATCAGAAGATGGCACTCAATATGGAACATTTGATGTTGATACTTGGACAATTAGAATTGATAAGATGGAATTAGTAAAATCATTTGTTGGCTCAGATGATATCTCGATAATTACATTAGTTAAAATATTAACTCATAATAAACTTTTTGATTTAAGAGTAGAAAAGAAAAAAGTTGATGCTGAATTAAAAACATCAGCACTATACTTAGATGAAGAACTTGCAGTATTACAACCACACGAAAGAATTTATACTGATGCTCAAAGACAAGCATTGCTATCAAGTAAAATGCTTGATATAGTAATCTCAGCACTTGATGCAACTGAAGATGATTTATATGTTAACTTATCAGAAAAAGATATTAATAGATTACTAGATTACTACACAAGAGATTCACTAGACATTGATCAAACATTTGAATTAGGAG